>NZ_JAAHGK010000284.1:0-6743 GCF_010672505.1 Okeania sp. SIO2B9
CACTGTCTATCTAGGTAATTTAAAATTACTTGTTCTAGAGCTTCAGGTAGAAGTCTGCATAATTTAATTAGTACTAACTTATCTCCCAGAAATACTTTGACAGTTATTGATATTAATCTAGAGCAAAACAAGAGTTTTACCGAATAATTAAGGTGAAAAAGCTTTTCTGTAAAGAAGAAATAAATCCCAAAAATCCCCTTCGTCAATCCTATGGGTTTTTAGGAGAGGTAATTATCTTTTTCTTGATGAGTTTAATATCCCACCTGAAAGGGTTTCTATAAACCCCAATCAATTGTAGACAAAAAGTGGTTTGTCGAAGACTATTCCCATTCACTTTTGCCTTCTTCCTTCTCTCCTAGATAACTAAAGCCTTATTACTTTTTACTTCTTCTTTCTTATACCAATTAACTTTAGGGATGTCACAAATAGTTTCCAAGTTTAAATGTCAAATAATTGCCCGAAACTATCGTCTTATCAAAGTTTTTAGTCGATCAAATCTAACTTATAACCTCAGCATTCAGCCATTAGCGGTCAGCTTTCCTCCTCCGGAGGAACTACGTTAACAGGAATTAGTAGTTTGAGGATTTGAGTAATATTGAGTTTGAGTCGTGAGCAAGTAGCTAATTTATTTCAGAATTTTAATTCTGTTAAATATTTCAATTCTGATTCCTCAAAAAAGCGCAATTAAGTTAATAGCTGATGGCTGTATAGCTGACACCTGAATGCTTACCTTCTAACTTCTGCCTTCTGCCTTCTTCAATAATTGTTAAAACTACCTATGAGCAGTAGTTAATTCACAGGAATTACCAAAAAAAATTACAGGTTTAAATATAGTAATCCTAAATTGGTTGTGAAAATTTTTATAATATTTAATTTGAACTGAAAACATGAATAAATTCTAACTCCTGACTCCTGACTCCTAACTCCTAACTGCCAGCAAAATATTACAACTTAAATAGGATTGTTATAGTTAGGTTTTGCGGAAAAAAGAAACAATGTTGCCTAGTTAACAAAAATGGGGATAATCTGACATACTGATCTGTTGTAAATCATTTTTGGCAATCTATCATGGCAACAATTAACAATAATTACCTCAAACTTAAAGCAGGATATCTATTCCCAGAAATCGCCCGTCGAGTAAATACCTTCGCTGAAGCTCACCCAGAGGCCAAAATTATTAAACTAGGTATTGGGGACGTCACCGAACCCCTGCCAGCAGCTTGTCGTCAGGCCATTATTAAAGCAGTAGAAGAAATGGGCGATCGCTCTACTTTTAAAGGTTATGGCCCAGAACAAGGTTATGGTTGGTTGCGGGAGAAAATTGCTGCTGAAGATTTCCAAGCTAGGGGATGTGATATTGATGCCTCGGAAATTTTCATCTCTGATGGATCTAAATGCGACACTGGTAATATTCTCGACATTTTTGGCCACGATAATACTATTGCCGTGACTGACCCAGTTTATCCGGTGTATGTAGATACTAATGTAATGGCAGGTAATACAGGAGATGTGAATGAAAAAGGGGAATATGAGGGTTTAGTTTATTTACCAATTACCGCAGAAAATAATTTTACTGCCGAACTTCCTACTCAAAAGGTAGATTTGATTTATCTATGTTTCCCCAATAACCCCACTGGTGCCACTGCCACAAAAGAATATCTCCAGACTTGGGTAGATTATGCAAAAGCGAATGATGCGATTATTTTGTTCGATGCTGCTTACGAAGCATTTATTACTGATGCAAGTCTTCCCCACTCTATATATGAAATAGAAGGAGCAAAAGATTGCGCAATAGAATTTCGCTCCTTTTCTAAGAATGCTGGTTTTACTGGTACTCGTTGTGCGCTGACTGTTGTGCCGAAAACTCTCAAAGGGAAAGCTGCTGATGGTTCGGATGTGGAAATATGGAAATTGTGGAACCGCCGTCATTGCACAAAATTTAATGGAGTTTCTTATATTGTGCAGCGTGGTGCTGAGGCAGTTTACTCCGAGGAAGGAAAAGCACAAGTTAGAGCATTGATCGAATTTTATTTAGAGAATGCCAAAATTATTTGTTCCCAGTTACAAGCAGCAGGGTTAACTATTTATGGTGGTGTGAATGCGCCTTATGTTTGGGTGCAGACTCCTACAGGTTTGTCTAGTTGGGATTTTTTCGATAAACTGTTGCACAACTGTAATGTTGTCGGTACACCCGGTTCAGGTTTCGGTGCTGCAGGTGAAGGTTACTTCCGAATTTCCGCTTTTAATAGTCGGGAAAATGTTAACGAGGCGATGAAACGGATAACTGAGAAATTTACAGTTTAGGTAGGCGATCGCTAAAATCAAGTAAGATTAAGTAGGGTGGGCAAATCTTGAGATATGGATATTCTGTGGTAAATCAAGTTTATTTGTCTACCCTAAGTGTGAGTTTTTGCACCGTATTTTTAATAATTTTTATTAGTGAAAAAACTTAAAAAAATTCCAATAATTAAAACTCTATAAATATCCCAATGCTGAATAGTTCAAACTTTTGAAAAAGTAATAGCCAAATAGTTTAGTGAGGGTAGACAAATAGGAATAATATTTGCCTACTATTGTTAATTATTCTGTAACTATTTTGAACAACCTAGAAATAATCACTCACCAAACCTCTCCAATAATTCCTCCCGCGAAGCATTCAATAACAAACGAGCTAACTCCTTTGGAGACAACTGCAACATAGGCTCAATAATAGCCAACAACTCTGAATCTAGAGAACCAAACCGGAAATTGAATGAACTTTTAATCATTTCTGTTATTTGTTCTTGTTGAGTTTGTTGAAAACCTTCTCGAAAGCCTTTTTTAAAACCTTCTTGCCAAAGTTCTAGGCGAATTTTTTCAAAGGTATCCCCGCGCCAACGTCGTTGATAAACAGGCGATCGCTCCATTAGTAACTCCTAGTCATTTCAATTATTAGTAACTCCTGCAATAGGGAAACTTAGAATACAGAATTTTCTTTTTTTATCTCTTTAAAAAAGGAGACATAAAACCTTGTTGTTTTGGTTAGTAACTACTCGCCAAACCTCTCCAATAATTCCTCCCGTGAAGCAGTTAATAACAAAGGAGTGAACTCCTCTAGAGACAACAGCAAAACTGGTTCCATAATGGCCAATAGTTCTGAGTCCAGGGAACCAAACCGGAAAGTGAGTAAATTTTCAATCACTTGCTGCTTTATCCTTTGTTCCGTTTGCTGGATACCTTGCTGGATACCTTCCTCCAAGGTCTCTTCGCGCCATCGTAAATAAACAGGCGATCGCTTCATTAGTAACTCCTATCAGTAACTACTCACCAAACCTCTCCAATAATTCCTCCCGTGAAGCAGTTAATAACAAAGGAGTGAACTCCTCTGGAGACAACAGCAAAACTGGTTCAATAATGGCCAATAGTTCTGAGTCCAGGGAACCAAACCGGAAAGTGAGTAAATTTTCAATCATTTGTTGCTTTATCCTTTGTTCCGTTTGTTGGATGCCTTGCTGGATACCTTGCTGGATACCTCGCTGGATACCTTCCTCCAAGGTCTCTTCGCGCCATCGTAAATAAACAGGTGATAATTTCATTAGTAACTCCTGGTCATCTTCATTTATATTTTCTCTTACTTGAATTGTGATGTGCCAACTTGCCAAAAGCTCGGTCAAATTTTCCCTCAGTGGGTTTCCTGGTGGTAAAGCTTCTAATTCTAAAATGGCTTGCTCTTGTGTCTGACCTTTTCCCAATACCCTTAACCAGAGAGTATCCTGGTTAATTGGTAATTGATTAATGGCTACTATTGCTGTGTTTTGAAAATCTGGCAAAAAATAAATACCTGTAGGCCATTGACCGCTTGAGTCTAGTTTAGCGCCAAAACCTTCTATTAATCTGGCCGAACAAGAGGGGGAAAAAATCCACAATAGAGGCCATTCGGCTTCAGTATAGTGGGTGTTTTCCCTTCTAGCTTTACGTTTTTGTTGGTTAATAACAAAGTTAAGTTTGGCCTGACAGTCTAGTATTTCCAGTCGTTGTGGTTGATTTCTAAATGGTTCGTAAATAGAAGCAGTAGCCGCCATTTTGCCTAATAACCCTAGAATTTGAGGGTCGGTCGGCGGTGGAATAACGGGGACGAAATATACATCTATTTCCCGGACTTCGCTGGCAACATCGCGACTGGTTTCTACTTTGCCTAATAGAGTTAGTAACTCTTCTAAATATTGTTTGGCAAATTGGTCGTGGGGAGTTCGCGTCATTTCAGTTATCAGTTATCAGTTATCAGTTTTTTACAGGAAGTTTTATGGGTAATTATAGAGTATAATTTTAGATATAAAACTATTTATAATTTATGGGAAAATTACAGCATATTCCAAGTATCTGAAGTACAGATATTAATAATTTAATTTTCCCAGTGCGAGCATCTTGCTCGCGTGGGTGCAACTCTTCAGTTATCAGTTTATTACAGGAAGTTTTATGGGTAATTAAGAGTATAGTTGAGGATATAAAATTATTTGTAATTAATCGGAAAATTCTGATAGAGGAAATCAGGAATAGTTCAACAATTAATAATTAATAATGAATAATTAATAATTATCTCTCCTTGAAAAGAAGAGGATTGACTCAAAGGATTTTTTTTATTTATTATCCCCTTAAAAGGGGAGGCTTTAAACCACAATTTTTCGGTAAAATGTCATATAGTGATTTTGACTTAAAAAAAGTAAAAGCTGAGTTTAATTTGAAAATTATAGAAACAGAAGATTTATTTTCTCAAGTTGAACCTGTAGAGATTAGTAATTTATTAGCTGAAATGTTGAAGCAAAATGTACCTATTGCTTTAGCGATCGCCACAGAAAAGGCAAGTTCTGAGCTGATAATTATTAATATTTTGCTGGAGATTAAGAGACAAGTTCAAATTAGTTTTTTTTCGGGTATAGATTTCTCAGTTGATAAGGATAAAGGGTTGAATGGATTTTGTGATTTTATTATTAGTCAATCTCCTGAACAACTATATTTAGATACTCCTGTAATTGTTCTTGTAGAGGCTAAAAATGAAAGGATAGTTGGTGGTTTAGGACAATGTATTGCAGAAATGGTTGGGGCTGAAATATATAATCAAAAAGATGGTAAAGATGTTCCGTTTATTTATGGTGCGGTTACGACAGGTCATGTCTGGAAATTTTTGAAATTGGAAAAGAATGTAGTGTTTATTGATGTAGAGAATTACTATATTAAAGATTCGAGAAAGATAATAGGAATTTTGGTGGAAATGGTTAGATCGGTTAAGTCTTTGTAATTAGGTATTAAAGTAATAAGTAGGGTAGGCAAATATCATAAATATTGCTGTTAATATAGATTCGTAAAAATTTGCCCACCATAACTAAATCTAGCGAAAAACTATTTTATCCTTCTGAGGAGAAACTGGCTCAAATCTAACAAAGTCTGTACCTTCAGGTAAGGTAGATTTTTTATTCACATTATAACCAGGACAAATTCTGGTTCCTGTTTTTTGATAATTTCTAGAAGATAAATTAAAAACCTTATTAATTACACAAAATTCTGGTCTGACAGAGTTACCTCCCTGAGAATTTCTATAACTTGTTATGTCTTGTCGAGGAAATTTTTTCTTATCAGAACTCATTATATATATCCAGTCTTGTGTACCCAAATACCGTGAATTTTTTGGAGGCTCGACATCTAATTTTAAAATGGGAAAACCTTGACATTCATTAGGAAGAACTGGACCCCATCCTCTAACTTTTGATACTTCTAATCTTACACCGTATGGATTACCATAATTTCTATCTCCAGCTACTAGATAAGCTCGCTGTTTTGCCCTAGCTACAAATATTTTCTTTTTATACTCGTTGCAGACTTTAACATTGTAAAATATTTCAGTATTAATATTTAGTTGTGAATTGGTTTTTTCCTGTATCAAAAAAGTTAAACTTAGAGCTGTTAAAAGTGCAGTAGGATACAACAATAAGTTTTTGAACAACTTTCTTTTACTGACTATTGGAAATGTTGTGGCTAGATTCAATAATTTTCGTGGTTTCATAATTTTTATTCCTATTAAAAATCTACTTTATGCCAAATTAATAGATGGAATATTCCCAAATAATTCAAATTTAAAGAAACAGCTATCCTTCCTTTTCTAAAGTCATTATCTATTTCTTACTGTAAATCTTAAGTTTTGGTCTTTCCAACCTGTATCGTCTCCTAAATAAATAGTTTCCGTATTATACTCAGAAGCGCATTTCCAACCAGTATTAATTACTTTTCCCGAACTACCACTTCTTCTTCTATGCTGTAAACACATTTCGTAATTTTCTCTAGGAGTATAAATAGTAAAAGTCAATTTTTGATCTTTCCAACCAGTATCATCTCCTAAATTTACTGACTTAATATCATTAACAGAACTGCTACATTTGTTCTCTCTTCGCAATCCACTAGAGGGACTAACTCTAGTATGCTCTAAACAAATTTCTGCACCACCAATTGCTCTAAAAGCTAATTCTTGATCCTTCCAACCAGTATCATCTCCTAGTCCAATCCATTGACTAAAATTACCTACTCTTGAACATATCCAATCAGTATCTACTACATTTCCAGATGAACCACTTATTCTTGTATGTCTCAGACATAAACCGGGAGCAGTATTTTGACTATTTGTTTTAGAGCTAATACCAAGTATCAATAGTGTTGTTGCTACAAAACAATAGCCTATTTTTTTGAAGTTTTTAGGCATAATATTTATCCTTAAA
>NZ_JAAHGK010000285.1:0-6736 GCF_010672505.1 Okeania sp. SIO2B9
TCGTATGGGAATGGCTTCAATACCACTTTTTAGGTTGGAAATCATCTTTTTTGTCAAAGGGATGTCTCCTGAAAATTATTTTTATCCCTCTTACTATTCGTAACATTCTTTTTTCAAAATGGTATAAAACCTTCTCCTGGTATGGCATAAACCCAGTTCAACGTTAGCGAAGCTTTGGATAATTAGTTGTAGTTGCCAGCAATAAGGAACTTTTTCAGCCAGGATTAATTGCAACTAGATTTATACTTGAGCCAGAATTAACTGCAACTGAGCCAGCAATAAATTTTTTGAGCCAGAATTAACTGCTTTAACTTTTAACTTTTGACTTCTGACTTGCGCGTAGCGCTATATTAGGCCCCTTTTTACGGTATTATAGAAAGAATGACCACAATTATTTACTCGAAATTATTAAGATATGACAGTATCTGCCCCTACTCGTACCGTTCGGATCGGTTCCCGCAAAAGTCAACTCGCTTTAGTTCAAACTTATTGGGTACAAGAAGAACTCCAGAAAAATTTCCCAGATATCACATTTGAAGTCCACACCATGTCTACTCAGGGGGACAAAATTCTGGATGTGGCCTTAGCAAAAATTGGGGACAAAGGACTTTTTACCAAGGAACTAGAGTTGGGAATGCTGCAAAACGAAACTGACTTAGCAGTTCATTCTCTCAAAGACTTACCTACAAATCTTCCAGAAGGTCTAGTTTTAGGTTGTGTTACCGAACGGGAAAACCCAGCAGATGCTCTAGTCGTCCATGAAAAGTTTAAAGATAAACAACTTGAAGCTTTGCCAGAAGGTGCTGTTATTGGTACATCTTCCTTGAGACGTTTGGCACAACTCCGCCACCATTACCCCTATTTTGAATTTAAGGATGTTCGTGGTAATCTCAATACTAGATTAGCAAAATTAGATGCTGGAGAGTATGATGCCCTAGTTTTAGCTTTTGCTGGTTTGCATAGATTGGGTATGGGCGATCGCATTCATCAGGTTATACCGCCAGAAGTTTCTCTTCATGCAGTTGGGCAAGGTGCTTTAGGAATAGAATGTCGTGACGGAGATAATGATATTCTTGATATATTGAAGAGTCTGGAACATACTTCCACGGCTCAAAGATGTTATGCCGAACGTGCTTTTTTGAGAGAGTTGGAAGGTGGGTGTCAAGTTCCGATTGGTGTCAATACTAAAATAGAAGAGGAACAACTGACTTTAACTGGCATTGTTGCTAGTTTAGATGGTCAGAAATTAGTTAAGGATATTGTTACTGGTGCTGCCTCTGATGCAGAACAAATAGGTATTGAATTAGCTCAAAAATTGAGAAAACAAGGTGCCCAAGAAATCTTAGATAAAATTTTGGCAGAAATTGACCGTAGTTAGTTTTGATATACTCCCGACGTTGCGCTTACGCGACAACGCGGGATTCTTCAGTCTTAAATGTTTTGTTGATGACGTGATCGTGTAGCCCAACAAAAGTTATCTGGCCACAGTATAACATAGTTTTACGGCACTGGTCAAATTTACTAACTAAATACAGACATATCATAGTTATTAAAAACTATATATAGCGTACTTGCGTAAGTTCTGATATATGAACCGTGGCAGCATAATATATTTAAAATTTGTCATGGCGGGTTTTATATCATGTCCATTGGTATTGTTTGTGTAAACCCAAGAGTGAATATCTACAGGAAATTTAGGTTTTTTTCTTGCTCAATAGTCTTCCTCCCTCTTTTCTCTTCCCTCTTCCTTCTTCCTTAGCTTCGCTATACAATACTGATGCTACCGGACATGATATTAAATATAAATAGCTAGGTATAACAATTTTTGCCCAACCTTGAAACCCGCCCCGACACTTTTTCATATTTGTAGAATTACTCGTGCCAAGTTGAAATAAATCAAAACACCGAGAACATCTACAGCAGTAGTAATAAACGGTGCTGACATTAAGGCGGGGTCTAACCCAAATGAACGAAACAGGAATGGCAAAGACGAACCAGCAACAGAAGCCAAAATTGAGATTGCCAGCAAACTTACACCCACTGTCACTGACACTTCTAAATTACCATTGACAATAAACAGGAAAGCCCAAACTGTTGCTAACAAACCGAGAACACTCCCAAGTATTGCGCCAGCAGCAGCTTCACGCAGAATCACTTTAAATGGCCCTATTTTCCAAATTTCATCGGTATTCATACCTCTAATCACAACAGTGGAAGATTGCGCTCCCACATTCCCTCCAGTACCAGTCAACAATGGAATAAATGCTGCTAAGGCAACTACTTTTTTCAGAATATCTTCTTGCGCTGTAATAATTCCACCCGTCACACTATTTGTCAGCAGTAACACAAATAACCAGACCACTCTTCTGCGAGCAGCAGTAAATAGATTTACCTGGAAATAGTTATCACCTTCAGACTGTACGCCACCTAGAGCATAAATATCTTCGGTAGTTTCCTGTTCCAAAATATCGAGAACATCATCAATGGTAATGATACCCACGAGTCGTTGTTCGCTATCTACTACTGGTATTGCCAAAAAGTCGTAACGCTGAATAATACGAGCAACTTCTTCTTGGTCAGTACCAGTTTGCACGCAGACAAAATCACGGCTCATAATTTCGCTGATGGTTTGGTTGAGTTGAGAAGTGACTAAATCTCGCAATGACAGAATACCTGTGAGATGACGGTTAGTGTCAGTCACATATAGAGAATAAACTGTTTCAGTAACGTGAGCTAATGAGCGAATACGTTCTAAACTTTGAGAAACTGTATATTCTTCTTTTAGGGAGATGTATTCCGGAGTCATTATCCGTCCTGCTGTTCCAGAGTTGTAACCCAGAAGCTGCGCTGTAGCTTGGCGTTCAGCAGGGCTAAGTTGACCTAATAAACGCCTGACAACGGTTGCGGGCAATTCTTCAAATAGTTTAGCACGGTCATCAGGTGACATTTTATCAACGATATCTATAACTTCTTGGCGTTTGAACTTTTCGCACAGAGACTGTTGTACGCTGGAGTCTAGTTGTTCATAAACTTCGATCGCTTCACGTTTAGAAAGCAAGCGAAATGCGATGACTTGCATTGTTTCTGGTAAACCTTCGATCGCTTCGGCAATATCAGCTGGTTGTACAGGAACTAACATCGCTTTAGCTCCAGATAAGTTATCTTGTTCTAACAGAGCTTGAAGTTGTGATCGAACTAACTCCCGTAATTCTTGACGAGAAATAGTAGCTATGGAAGGGGATGAATAGTTATTATCTTCAGTCAAAGCTAACCCTCCTAATATATAGATTGCTGAATCTAGTTTAGAGGCTAAATGAACTTTTTGCTCGTTACCAGGTAATCATATTATGTCCGGTAGCATCGGTATTGTATAGCAAAGGTAAGGAAGAAGCAAGAAGCAAGAGGCAAGATGGCTTAATTTCTTCTTCCTGTTTTTTTATAGAACCCATTTGGTATCTATGCACGCGGTATGTGATTTTAGCTACTGGAGTTAGGAAGACCGAGTCAGAAGTTAGGAGATTCAGTTAGAGAAGAGGGGAAAAAGGTAGAAAAATTGGTAGTCCTGGTCGCGTAATGGTATACAAGAACAAGGAATGCCTGGCATGGGGGCAAGATGCTCCCACTGTTCTGGTAACAAAAATAATGACAATGCACGACCCATGAAAATGCACAACTACCGAAAAATTCTCCCATCTCCCCTACTCCCCTACTCCCTATCTTTAACTATAACTATATAAATAGATAGCGATCAAATGGGTTCTATAACCCACTACATTTATCAGCAATGGAGATGTTGCTCCTGCTAATTTGGTTAAAATATCTGTAATTTGACTAATGGAAAGTTTAACGCGAATATATTCATTGACTGTTTTTTCCCACTCTGAATCATTGGCGGGTAAAATCATGCTGTATGAAATACAGGTAAGTGGTCGATTTGGTTCTATTGAATATTGAGTTTCCTTTAATCCTTTCCGGAAAGCTTCTCCTACTAATAAAATACCATCACTAGCAAAAGCATCAATAGTACCTGCAACAGCATCTTTCACAGCAGTTTCTCTTCCCGACGCTCCTTGATAAACCTTTTGGTCTGCTAGTTGGTATCGACTATCAATGAATTATTTTGTCAGAGAATCATTGAGAACTCCAATTAAAATTCCTTCCATAAATCCATCAGGATTAACTGTTAGTCTTCTGTCTGGCTTCATCATTAAATATTTACCAGTGGTGAAGAAACGTTTGGAATAAATGACTCCTGTTGGTGGATTTTTTCTAATAGTATTAGGACCACATTCTAGATGAACTCGCTTATTAGCTACGCTGCGGTGACGACCTTTTTCTGATTCTTCATCAAGAAGAATTTCTAATTTTTCTATACTAATATTTCTGTTTAATTTTTCTTCTAAAATTTTTTTAAACCCATTCATTAATTCTATGCAAATTCCTTCCCATTTACTACCATAAACATAACCAAAAGGAGCCGCATCTTTTCTCATTCCGACTTTCAGTACACCAGTTTGTTTAATTTCTTGTAATACTTCTTGCGACTGAGCAACCCCAGGATTAATTAAAGAAAATATAATACTAAATATGATAATAATTAGTTTGTTATTCATATTTTACCTCACATTAAAATCATTAATATCTTTATCGATCTAAATATTGTACAGTTTGATCACAGATTATGAGAAATTCAATAATTATACAAGGAAAGTAATAAATGTCAAGTTATTTATAAATAATCACGAATGTGGAAGAATAAACAAGTAATATCAAGGTTAATCGCTATTAATCAACAATTAATATTATTATCAATAGATCGAAAAAATCACAATGGATAAATAACAGTTATTTATCAGCTATAAAATTAATAATTATAATTGAAAACTTTAACAATCGCTCATCTATATACGTCAGAAATTAGCAGTTGGTAGTCCATGGCTTAGTTTCTCAATAAAAAACTAGATAATAAGAGTTTTTATCATCAGCTTTCAGACATTTTTTGAATAGTTATTGTTTGAAAAAAATCAGTACCAATACTCAGATAATAGGCTAGTTTATGTTCCTCGTAAAGGTTAATATTATGTAAATAGATAATCAGAAAAATAATATCTCTCACCTCAGAGATATTTTCTTACTCAAGACTTCAAATAATTTCCGATTGATGAGATTTGATCTTGCCGAATAATATCAAATCCGGTTGAATACTTATTATATAGTTGGCAGAGATAAAGAGTGTGGGGAGGTGGGGAGGTTGAAGTATGGATAGAACTATAAATATATACTGTATAACCGGATTCTATATAATGAAGGTTTAAAGTCGGTTTTTTAAAGAAGAAAAAAATACTAAATACTTGGTGATCGCCTGACAACAGAGGAGTCTGGTGCTGGTGTTGTCTTTCAGTTAAATCTTGGTATTCAGGGAGTACCAGAATTTATGTCTAATATCAAATCCGCTCGGGTTTGGTCTAAAAAAATGTTTCATAACAGCGCCATTGCCAAATCTTTTTTTATCTTCACATCTCTCCACACTATGAATCTAATTACACCAATGCTTCCGGATTTGATATAAGGTGCAGAAGGTGCAGGTTGAAAGATGAGTTTGGGGCGAGCACTCCCCACACTCTTACATCAGTCATATTTTAATAACCGGAGTCTTGCGGTAAATTCGGTTGTTGTGATGCTTGCACTGCTAACTTATCACATCGCTCATTTTCTATATTGCCAGAATGACCGCGCACCCAAAAAAATTCCACTTGATGTTGGTTACATAAATCTAATAATTTTTCCCATAGATCGGGATTCATTGCTTTATCTTTTTTATTCCGTTTCCAATCATTAGCTCGCCAGCGTTTTGCCCAACCTTTAGTAATGGCATCAACTATATATTTAGAGTCAGTATAAAGAGTAACATCACAGGCAGATTCTAGGGTTTGAAGTCCTAGTATTGCTGCCATTAATTCCATGCGGTTATTAGTAGTTAACTTATAACCACCAGATAGTTCTTGGCGCTGTTTATCAGTAATAATAACTATACCATACCCACCAGGACCAGGATTGCCACTACAAGCACCATCAGTATAGATAGTAACTTCTGGGATTTTTTCTGTCATTTTGATTCCTTTTTACCAAGTAATTTCTTATAGATAATCATAGAGTGGAATGGTAGTCATGCACAGTAATAAGTAATATAAGTGTGACTAAAATACAAGTACAGGAAATGTCTCTTTGACAAAGCGGTCGTTAGCGCAGCTTCCCGTAGGGTGGGATGGCTAGGAAACCTGCGCCATCTCCAATCGACCAAGAGAGCGGTGCGACCCCGCGACGACACCAGTAGTACCTGGTAGCGCACCAAGAGAAAAAGATAATTTATGACCTAAAAATTGGTATTGAAGCAATTCATTCTGACTCGGTCCTCCTGACTTCCCCTCCTGGGTCCCCTCCTGGGAGGGGTTAGGGGTGGGTTGACTCCTAAAAAATACCCTAGCTATTTGTAGCAAACATTTATCAATTTGCTATAATAGGTTTAAATTTTACTGGAAAAATTTGAGTAATTTCCCACCAACTTTTTTTAATTTTGTGAAAAAGTTGCCAAGGTTATTGAATATTGAAAATGATTGGGTTGAATGGAAAGGAAAATATAAAAAAATCTGGTGAAATTGATTTGGCTAAATCTTTAGGTGAAAATTTTCAGTTTGATTCTTGGTTCTTACCACGGCTCGGCACCGGTGGGCTGCCG
>NZ_JAAHGK010000286.1:0-6735 GCF_010672505.1 Okeania sp. SIO2B9
ATTCGACCCGTAAACATACAGGCTCGATGAGGCAACTGGGGCAAATGAAGCGCTCAAAATCTCAAAGTGCGGACTTTGTTGACGGGGACTTAGAAACCCCGTCCGTCTACACGGCGGGGTAGTTCATAGCTGAAACACTCAAAGAAACAGTAGCAGAAAATCCTGTACAACTATCACTTTTTGATATCGTCGCGGGCGGGCAGCCCTAGACGTTAAACAAGACGAGGAGCCGACGTAATTCTAACCGTAAAAAGGTAGTTGATGGCAATGAGTCGTCTACCGACCCTGAGTCAATTCAACTTCGGTTGTCCTGATGGATGGGAATCCCGCGCTCTCCCGTAGGGGAGCGTCGGGAGGATGTCAAATGATTCAAATTTGATTGGTGGTAGCAAGGCTAGGACGCATTCATCTCGACACCAAGTCAACTATGGTGCGGGACTTCTGCTAGACAAAGTTAAAAAAACTTTTCGGGTTATTTTTACCGAATAATTAAGGTAAAATGCCTCTCCTTTAAAGGAGAAACAAGCGGTCGAGGGATGGATGGGTTTCCTAACCATATCCAATCGACCAAGAGAGAAAAAATTTTCCTTTTATTCAATCCTCTTCCTTTTAGGGAGAAGTAATTATCAATTATCCATTATGAATTATCAATTATTGAAACGAGTCCTATTAGTAAAGGTGAGGAAAAAGGGAGAATAGAAAGAGCAATTATTAGGCATCTCCAAAACCCAAAATAAAATCAATTATTATCCATAAATTATCAATTATTTCTCCCTATTTGCTAAATAAACTTAACTGACTATCAGAATTTTCTGCCGACGAATCTACTCCATCTGATAGTAATTTAGCAGCAGCTTCTAACATTTCTTCCTGAATATCTTGAATATCTTCCCTACTTTCTAAATAAGTTTTTAATGCTTTTAACGGATCGATACTATTGCCTTTTGCCAATTCTGGTAAACGGGGTCTTGCTAACTGACTGACTAATTCTGGTTGAATAGTATAAGTATGTGCCTCACTTAAAGCTTGATGTAATACTCCATTTTCAATCAAATCTAACTGCTCGGAACGTAACTGATAAATCAACCGCACTACAGCATCTTTTATCTGAGTTTTACTAATAGATTTTAACAATTCAGCTTGTGGATTTTCTGCTTCGGAAACATTAACTTTAATAGTATAAAAATTTCGCACAGGCAAAGAACAAAATTCCCATTTAACTGCACCTTTCTCTAGTTCAAGCAAAACAAAACCTTTTTCTTCTTTCTCCTCACTAAAATCTACTCTTTCAATACTTCCCGGATAAATAATTGGCGGGTTATTAGACTTATTCAAATTTTGATGTTTATGAACATGACCTAAAGCTACATAATCAAAACAATCACGATTTAACAAAGAAACAGGAATATTAAAACCCTTACCCACAGCCAAAAAACGTTCCGCACCTAAACTCGCCCTATCTGCCATTAAATGAGCTAAAAGTACCGTCGGAATTTCTGGATTTAATTGGCGAATTTCTGCTTCTAATACCAACTTCAATTTTTCAATTAATAACTCATTAACTTTACCCATAGATAAACTTTCAGTCTCAGATTTTGTCATTAAACTAGAAGCAGTTAACCAAGGCAAAGTAATAATCTGAATAGCACCACTTTTAGTTTGAATATTGTGAGTTTCTAAGCGATCGCCTACCACAACTCCAGGCACTCCTAATGTACTATAAATACCTAAACTTGCCCCTCCTTGACCCTGGGAATGTTGGTCGTGATTTCCTACTAATAATACTGTGGGAATTTCAGCATCTACTAAACGGCGTAATTCACGAGAAAAAGCTTGTTTTATGTATGGCGCGGGAGTAGCATCTGGAAAAGCATCTCCACCAAAAATAACTAAATCAACTGGTTCAGAAATTGCTCTATCTATACAAAGTTTTAGACTAGAAATAAAGTCTTCGAGGCGAGTGTTTAAACCTGTTTCTGGGTTGATACGACCGTGGGAAAAACCACTACCAATATGAATGTCGGAAAGATGGATAATTTTAATCATTTTGTTTTATTTAGGGAGTAGGAAGTAGGGAGTAGGGAGTAGTAATTCGGGAAATAGGAAAGGCAAAACACGGATTTTTGACACGGATTCACGGATGATTAGATGGAACATTATTTATAGAACTTCTAAAGGTGTTGTTTTTCTTGATATTCTTTTCTACAATATTTTTGATTGCACTTAAAACTATACTATTGGGACTTAAACATTTTTTGGTAGGAAAAATTCGTCAAAGTCAGTCTAGACAAGGGAATTACGTCAAAGCCTTAAAAATGGCTAGAACCCTTGATAATTCAGGATTTTTGCCTTTTTGACGTGAAAGCCCCTGCCTATCTATATTTGAGCCTATTTTCTGCCTTTATTTTGTGTAAGTCCCACTATTTGTATCGTTGAATAAAAAATCATATTTATGGACGAACGACTGCATTTAAGCTTTAGAATATCACAATTTTTGTAAAAATGGTAGTGAAAATCTTTTGACCCGCTGATTTTTTAGGAGCTTTTGAGAATGAAGATAATGAAGATGCTGATGGTTTTCTAGCAAGTATCAATGGAGGTAAAGCTTTTTACCTTTAGAAGCTTCACAAGATTAAAAGATTTTTGGTATTGTTCCTGAAACAACTTTGTGTGTGAATGTATAAACAAACTTAGTTGAATAAAAAGTCATGCGTGTAGGCGAACAACTCCATCTAAGCTTTAGAATATCACAATTTTTGTAAAAGTCGCTACTGGCACAATCAAATAAGTAATCAACAACAATATGAATAGTTAATGCATTGATTAAATTTTGTTTGGCTTCAGAATTTGGTAGTGATCAAATTAACTTTTTAGCCTTGTTCAATTCTTTTTGATATTCAGGATAGTTGTTGAAGGTCGAAGCATTTTCTGTGTAATATAATAGTTTGGCAGCTAGATTTTCTGATGTCTCTTTTTGAACCAGTATATGAGGTATTATAGATACAGTAAATGCACTGGGAATAATGGAATTATTTAGTATGAGAATAGTTCAGAAATTAACAATCACCATACACTGAATAACTATGACAAAGAATGACACCAACCAACTCAATTAGTCTTTTAGAATTCGGACAAATTACCGTGGGTCTCTGTGGAGGACTCGCATTCTTCTTATTTGGACTTGAACAAATGACCGAGTCCTTAAAGCAAGTGGCGGGCAAATCTATGAAGCGAATGCTCGCGAAACTGACCTCGAATCGTTGGAATGGTTTAGTGGTTGGAGCATTTATCACAGCAGTGCTTCAATCCTCCTCAGTGACGACGGTTTTGGTGGTGGGTTTTATTTCTGCCGGATTAATGACCATGCCTCAATCAATTGGGGTAATTATGGGGGCCAATATTGGCTCGACCATTACTGCTCAGATTATTGCCTTTAAAATTACTCGCTCGGCTCTATTGCTTTTTGCCATTGGCTTTGTCTTGCAACTAATTTCC
This sequence comes from Okeania sp. SIO2B9, assembly GCF_010672505.1. NCBI lineage: Bacteria > Bacillati > Cyanobacteriota > Cyanophyceae > Oscillatoriales > Microcoleaceae > Okeania > Okeania sp. SIO2B9. The sequence continues at coordinate 3,496 of NZ_JAAHGK010000286.1, forward strand.
CAGCGAAGATACTCTCGCCAGTATGGTTTGCTGTTGATGGGATTGGGTCTGATGTTTTATGGCATGGAGTTAATGAAGATTGCCACCAGTCCCCTACAAACCTATCCACCTTTTATTAGCTTGATGCAGCAGGTAGAAAATCCTTTACTGGGGATTACCATTGCCACGGTGTTTACTGCTTTAGTACAAAGTTCTGCTGTTACCACAGGCTTGGTGATTGTTTTGGCAAGTCAAGGCTTATTGAATCTCGAAGCTGGAATTGCCCTGGTGTTTGGTGCAAATATTGGTACTTGCATTACGGCAATGTTGGCGACGATCGGCAAACCTTCAGAAGCGGTTCAGGCAGCGATCGCTCATGTTTTATTTAATATCTTGGGTGTTCTGCTTTGGGTTGGGTTGATTAATCAGTTAGCGGATACAGTACGTTGGCTGACACCTGTTTCATCTTCCCTCGAAGGTATGTCCAAGCTAGCAATGGAAACCCCACGCCAAATTGCTAATGCTCATACTTTATTTAATGTGGCCAATGCTTTCATTTTTATTGGGTTTGCTCCCCTGTTGGCCAAGTTGGTGCAACAGTTGGTGCCCGCTAAATATCCGGCAGTTTGGCCAAGGCAACCCAAATTTCTCGATCAGATGTTGCTGACTACTCCCACCTTGGCCTTAGATCGGGTTCGTTTAGAGTTAGGGCAAGTAGGAGACATTGCTCTGAAGATGGTGCGCGGTTGTCTGCCAGTGGTGGAGGGTGGGACCAGTGATGAGGTGGCAGCACTACGAGCAATGGATGATGAGGTCGATCGACTTTATGGGGCGATTGTAACTTACCTCAGTCAGTTGAGTTTGGAAACCTTAGTGACCCAACAATCTGAACTTTTGTCTATGTACCTAAAGATTGCCAACTATATTGAAAATATCGGGGATACTATTGAGACTAATGTAGTGGAAATTGGCAACGATCGGCTACACCATGAGCTTCAGTTTAGTGATACTACCCAAAAGGTTTTAAAGTCTCTGCATGAAGAGGTTTGTTTTGCTGTAGACCAGGCGCTCAAATCAGTAGTTTCCTCTGATCCGCAGTTAGCTGCCCAGGTGGTGGCAATGAAACCCCAAATTAACGAGTTGGCTAGCCAAGCACATACTCATCTAGCTATGCGTTTAACTGCTGACCAACCGAATCGGTTGGTTGCGTTTGGCCTTGAATCAGATTTTATTGAGTATTTGAAACGAGTATATTATTTTGCCAAACGGATTGCCAAACTTATGAGAGAAATTGATCTGGAAATGCAGGGAGATACAATCAAAAATGTGATTGATAATTCTACCAAAGAGGGGTTAAATTTTTAATATTTCACTTCCTGAAAATTACTCTATCCTCACCAAACAAAATCATACTTTCCCCGACCCTGACCTCAGAATCTAAACCACTACCCGAAATCTCAACCTCCGGAGCAATACCATTTTGCACAATCATCACTTAATTTTTGTCTAGAAAATTCTGCAATTCCTACAGTTAGTAAACATATAGTTGATAGAATAATAATTTTTTTTCGTTTCATTGTTAATTATTGGCAATATTTGAGTAAATCTATAACCCGTTTAAATCATTTGTAAAATAACTTTCCTTGCATCAAAGGCGTTGCAGCTCTATTGATTTTGAAGAAGCTATATTATCTTAATTTAGCAATCTTGCTGTTGTAATAACCGTTAACGAAGTCAGAAGTCAGAAGTCAGAAGTTAACCCACCCCTAACCCCTCCCAGGAGGGGAGGGGAAGTAGGGGATTTGAGCAACTCTCCAAAAATATTTCGCCTTAAAAGGCGGGGTTGCACGACCCATATTATTTTGATAAAAAAAAGATTTTTACAGTCTATTATAGGGAGTTAGACCGTACAGCTATAGGTTTGGTAAAATCACATAAACTAACTCTATTAGTTTGACCTCAGACTCACCATCGAGTGCTTCAGGGAATGAAATGACTATTGCGGTATTCACAACAGAGAGCAGAAATTAGTTTGACCTCAGATTTACCATGAGTGCTTCAGGGGATGAATCAACTATTGTGATATTCAATTCCTTATTTCTGATTACTTTTTCCCTCCTTCATTGAATTATTTCAACAAAATTGAAAATAGGTAGCTATCTATCAAAAATCAAGTTGAAAATTCCCTTTGAAATTTAAGCTTTTCTGACTTCTGACTTGTGGCTTCTAACTTCTGACTGAAAATTGAAAATAGATAGCTATCTATCAAAAATCAAGTTGAAAATTCCCTTTGAAATTTAAGCTCTTCTGACTTCTGACTTCCTCCTTCTACTCACAAAGACTCAGGTTCCTGACCAGAAACAACTGGCGCAGTAGTATTCAAATTTAACTCTGGATGCTCAGATTCTACCTGTTGACAATTCCACTCATTTTTGAACAACAAAACAGGTCGTCCCCAGCTATCTTTTACCGCCACAGTGTTAAATAACCTACCAACTTTTTTGAGTACATCCCAACCAGAATTAACCCAACGTGCCACAGTAAAAGGCAACATTTCCAAATTAGTTTCAACTCCATATTCATTTTGCATTCGGAACTGAACAACCTCTAATTGAAGTTGCCCAACAGCAGCCAAAATAGGGTCTCTTTTTGCCTCATCTGCAGAGTACATAATTTGTACAGCACCTTCCTCTCGTAACTCATTAACTCCTTTCCGAAATTGCTTAAACTTAGAAGGATTAGGATTTCTTAAATAAGCAAATATTTCTGGTGAAAAACAAGGGATACCTTCATACTCTAATTTTTTGCCATTATAAATAGTATCTCCAATAGCAAATACCCCTGGATTATTTAAACCAATTATATCTCCTGGATAAGCAATTTCAATAGAGTCTCTATCTTGAGCAAATAACTTTTGCGGGCGAGACAATCGAACTGTTTTACCTGTTCTAGCATGACTAACAGTCATATCTTTTTCAAATCTTCCCGTGCAAACCCGAATAAAAGCCACCCTATCTCGGTGTTTATGGTCCATATTAGCCTGCAATTTAAACACAAATCCAGTGAAATTTGGATAAGTAGGAGAAACTTCACCTACCGTACTTTTATGAATACCCGGTTTTAGAGCATATTCCAAAAAAGCATCTAAGAATAATTGCACCCCAAAATTAGTCATAGCACTGCCAAAAAATACAGGAGTCATTTCACCTTTATGTATCTCTTCTAAATCTAAATCTGAACCTAATTCTTCCAGCAATTCTA
>NZ_JAAHGK010000287.1:0-6709 GCF_010672505.1 Okeania sp. SIO2B9
CAATGTGCGCTGGCATATTTACAAATTACAAGAACTGTCCAATAGCTAAAAGTCTTGTATTATCGGTCTTTTATTCCCCCAGATGAGCTGTTGCCAGATGAGCTGTTGCCTGCGCACAGCGCTATATAGTATGCTGGTGAAGAATAACTACAGGAATAACATGCATAGGACTGCTCTAAATGACTAGACGTTATGGCTTGCGAGACGATCAATGGGAACGCATTCAAAATTTATTACCAGGGCGTGAAGGGACTGTAGGGAGGACAGCAACAGACAACCGTCTGTTTGTGGAAGCTGTCTTATATAGGTATAGAACCGGAATTCCTTGGACAGACTTGCCAGAAAGATTTGGGGATTTTCGCGTTGTCCATACTCGTTTTAGTCGTTGGAGCTGTTCAGGGGTATGGGTGCATAGTATTTCAAGCTAAGGCTGAGGATGCAGATCACGAATATGCCATGATCGATGCCACTATTGTTCGTGCTCATACTCGTAGTGCCGGAGCAAAAAACAGTAGTCCACAACAGGAAGATATTAGAGTTGTTGGGAAATAAAAATTTCAAATGCTCAAAAGCTTACTGTATAAGGCTTTCATGATTTTACACTTGAAAATAGCTATAAACTTTGACTGATAAGGGTTTTAGCCATTTTTTGTGCTTAATTCCCAACAACTCTATTGGCCGTAGTCAGGGGGGATTAAGCACGAAAATACATGGAGTAGTAGATGCTCTGGGTAAATCCCACTAATTTTTTTTAACTCCAGCTCAAGGGTCTGACTTGGATGGGGCAGATGTTCTATTACCAATGGTAGAAGTGGAAGCGGGAGCGCGGGGACAAAGCTGATGATGCTCAGGAGCGGGTGCCAATCGCCTTTGACTAACAGAGGAATAGAAGTAGTGATTCCTCCCAAAAAAAACCGCCCGTGAACTCCGTAATTACGATGAAATATTGTACAAAGCACGTCTATGAATAGAAAATTTTTTGGCCAAACTCAAACAGTATGGAGTGTTGGCGGAGCAAGTGCGGCAGCTATATCGCTACTAGATACGATCAACGTTCAGTTAACTTTCTAGGAGGAATTCCTACAGGCAGCCTCAGTCATTTTATTGGCGTAGCGATCGCCATCGACCTAGAACATACAAGACCCCTACTTGTCAATTTTTTAATTGATGACACGCCCTAGGATAAAATCTATCTGCTATGACTAATTGACTGCTATACTATTTACACTGATAGCTTCTTACACTGATAGCTTCCTGGTACAACAATCTCATCTTCAGCAATTTGCTAAATTAAAGCAGAAGTAGTATTTCCCAAATCATCGGTATCATAAGTACCATGATGGAAAGCTTGCCAGATATAACTTCAGGCAATTTCTCCATTGGGAGGGATGTTTTCAAAGGAGACTTAGATTTGCCGAGAATCAGCATCTGAAGCATTAGGCATAGCAAAACCAAGGACAGATATAATACTAATAATTGAACTGACCAAGGTTTTGATTTTCATAAAACACTCCTTCAAATAATTGTTTAATCTGTGAACTCCTAAAGATAACAAAGACCTAATTCAATTTAAATAAGGTTCTAACTTATCTATTAACTGTTGTTTTGTCATAGCTCCTTCATCGGAGAGTAATAATTCTTGATTCCGAAATAGTCTAAAGGCAGGGACTCCTTCCACCTGATATTGCTTCACAATTTTAGACTTAGGATCGACTTCCATTTTCACTACTTTGAGGCGATCGCTATATTCAGTGGCCACTTTTTCCATTAAAGGGGACATTAGCCTACATGGGCCACACCAAGTAGCCCAAAAATAAGCTAATACAAGCTTTTCTGACTTGAGGATTTCAGTTTCAAACTGAGAATCATTAATGACAATAACGTTACTACTCACGTTTTTTCCTTTCCATAATTTGCTGACATTTTCTCACAAATGTTGTGGCTATTTATTTTATCAGAATTTGAGTAGGTCAAACTAAATATTTAAGATAACTGAAGCTAGTAAATTTCCCAAACCATCGCTTTCCCTATATCAATCCTTATTTTTAACTTATGTCTTTGTTTCTTTGACTAATGACTGTTTACTATCTGCAATAAAACTTTACATCCTAGATTCCGCACAAAGTCCTAACCTGAACCCTGGCTCTGATAGACTTTAACACTGGGAGAGCTAAATAAAAAAGTTTTCCTCAGCAGTTGGGAGGATAAAAATTCGTGGATAACGTAATTGGTTTAGAAATTATCGAAGTAGTAGAGCAAGCAGCGATCGCCTCTGCTCGTTGGATGGGAAAAGGTGAGAAAAATACTGCAGACCAAGTAGCTGTAGAAGCTATGCGGAAACGCATGAACCAAATTCATATGCGGGGCCGCATCGTGATTGGAGAAGGGGAGCGAGATGAAGCGCCCATGCTCTACATTGGGGAACAAGTAGGAATTTGTACTCAACCTAATGCCAGTGAGGTCTGTGACATAGAACAGCTAGTCGAGATTGACATAGCAGTTGACCCTTGCGAAGGAACAAACCTAGTTGCCTATGGTCAAAATGGTTCTATGGCAGTATTAGCTATTTCTGAAAAAGGTGGTCTATTAGCAGCACCAGATGTTTATATGAAAAAATTAGCAGCACCAGCAGTAGCTAAAAATCATGTAGATATAAACAAATCTGCTACTGAAAACCTCAAGATTATTTCAGACTGCATGGAACGTGCTGTTGACGAATTGGTCGTTGTAGTCATGGATCGCCCCCGTCATAAAGACCTAATTAATGAAATTCGTCAAGCAGGTGCCAGAGTTCGTCTAATTAGTGATGGTGACGTTTCTGCAGCAATTTCCTGTGCATTTTCTGGAACAAATATCCATGCTTTAATGGGTATTGGTGCAGCGCCAGAGGGAGTAATTTCTGCAGCAGCTATGCGTGCTTTAGGAGGCCATTTCCAAGGACAACTGATTTATGACCCAGCTATTGTCAAAACTGGTTTGATTGGAGAAAGCAAAGAAGATAACATGAAGCGACTCAAGGATATGGGTGTTGAAGATCCAGACAAAGTTTACAACGCTGAAGAGTTAGCTTCTGGAGAAACAGTGTTATTTGCAGCTTGTGGTATTACTCCTGGCACTCTGATGGAAGGAGTACGTTTCTTCCATAATGGTGCTCGTACCCAAAGTTTAGTTATTTCTTCTCAGTCAAAAACTGCTCGGTTCGTAGATACTGTGCATATGTTTGGAGAATCAAAAACACTGGAACTGAGATAGAAATTGATAAGCATTCAGCTATTAGTAGTTAACATTCAGCTTTTTAATTAATCAAGCTAGTTGATGTATTTTATCGTACAGTTTATGGCTAATGTCTGATGGCTGAATGCTTAGATAAATAGTATTAGGTAAATGGGGCATTACAAAATATCTCTGTTGAAAAATGACCTTTGAAAAATTACTGCTAAACAGTCAAAATTCATGGCTCATATCAATCAGGATAACCAGGGAATTATTAAAGTTTTGGGGGTAGGTTTTAAATTAAATATTTAGGCGGAAAAGAACTAACCATATATTAAACCTCCCTCAGTTTTTTCACAATTCTAATGATCTTCTGAAACAATATAAATTTTTTAGGCCATTTATCTGTAAAAATGCGCTTAATAATTGTTTTTCAGACCTTATTACACTGAATATTAAGTGCAAGTTTATGAATAAATGGTATTAGACCTCATTTTTTAATTTAATTAAAAATCACAACAAATTAACAAAAGAAAAATTACATGAATATCGCAGTTGTAGGACTTAGCCACAAAACAGCACCGGTTGAAGTTCGAGAAAAATTAAGTATTCCAGAAACACAAATAGAAAATGCCATTACTCAATTATGTGGTGGAACTTATACTCAAGAAGTTGGCATTCTTAGTACCTGTAATCGTTTAGAAATTTATGTAGTTACTAATGAAATGCAGCCTGGTATTCGAGAAGTAACTCAGTTTCTTTCTGACTCTAGTAAAATACCTTTAAATTTACTTCGTCCACACCTATTTATGTTGCTCCATGAAGATTCTATTATGCACTTAATGCGAGTTGCTGCTGGATTAGATAGTCTGGTATTAGGTGAAGGACAAATTTTAGCTCAGGTGAAACAAACTCATAAACTCGGACAACAATATAAAGGTATTGGGCGTATTCTTAATCGTTTATTTAAGCAAGCTGTAACTGCTGGAAAAAGGGTTCGGACAGAAACAAGTATTGGTACTGGTGCTGTTTCTATTAGTTCTGCAGCGGTGGAATTAGCTCAAATGAAATTAGAGGATTTATCTAATTACCGAGTGGCTATTGTTGGTGCTGGTAAAATGTCAAAATTATTGGTGCAACATTTATTAGCTAAAGGTGCAAGCAATATATCAATTATTAATCGTTCTATCGGACGCGCTCAGGATTTAGCAAATAGTTTTAAAGATGCAAATATAAATGTTGATTCTATGTCAGAAATGAGTCAGGTTATTAGTAATTCTGATTTGGTATTTACTAGCACTGGGGCAACTGAACCAATTTTAGATAAGGCTAAATTAGAAGGAATTTTAGCTCCTAATCAATCTTTAATGTTGGTGGATATTTCCGTGCCTCGTAATATTGCTACTGATGTGAGTGAATTGGCAAATGTTCGTTGTTTTAATGTGGATGATTTGAAAGCTGTTGTTGCTCAAAATCAAGAAAGTCGTCGGCAGATGGCGATGGAGGCTGAGGTTTTATTGGAGGAAGAGGTAGAAGCTTTTGATGTTTGGTGGAGAAGTTTAGAGACGGTTCCTACTATTAATTCTTTACGACAAAAAATAGAGACTATTCGGGAGCAGGAATTAGAAAAAGCTTTATCTCGTTTAGGTTCAGAATTTGCGGAAAAACATCAAGAGGTAATTGAGGCTTTGACTAGGGGTATTGTGAATAAGATTTTGCATGACCCAATGGTGCAGTTACGGGCACAACAGGATATTGAAGCAAGGCGTCATGCGATGCAGACTTTACAACTTTTGTTTAATTTAGAACAAGAAATTAGTTCTGGGAAAGTTGTTTAGTTAGTGACTGAGTTTGTTAAGTAGGGTGTGCGTGGCGTACCCTATATTTTGCCTGTTCTTTACATTGAATAAAAAATCATGCGTAAGTCCTGATAACTCCCATTTTACTTATCTTATGATCTTTTTCTTTAACAGTAAGTAACATGACAAGTATAATTTACACATTCTGATTCTTATAAAGAAGTTTATGCCATATTTAAAAGCCAAGCATTTAACTGAAGCTGAGAAAAAGCGGGATGAGAAGGTAGCAAAGTCTACTCGTAATTTAGTCTTGATCAATGACAAAATTAAATTTCAGTCAGAAGAAGATTTAGAAAATTATATAGAGGAAAATTTTAACCAAATTTTACCAGGCTTAGTTTTGATTAAGCGTCAGCATACTATTAATACGCAAAGATGTGATTTACTATGCTCTATTAAATCAGTTAAGCAACCTGTGATAATTGAGTTAAAAAATGAAGAGGATAGGAATTTAATCTCTCAGCTTACTCGGTATAGGAAAGCTTTACTGATAGAAAAGCCTTTTCCAGAACAAATAGATTATTCATTACCTGTGAAATTAATAGCGATCGCTCCAACTTTTCACGAGGATAATTATACAGATCAAGAAGCTTCTAAATTCGAGAATGATTTTTGTCTGTGGGAGTTTAGTATTGATATTGAGCAGGGTAAAGATATTGCTCAATTTAATCTTTCAGGAAAAACTTATGATATTCCTTATCCTATATTTGGCTTCCCAGGAAAAATTTTAAACTCTGAATCTTATAGTAAAAGTTTACCGACTTTTGCTTGGGAATTTTATTTTAGACTAGACCAAAAATACAAGAAAGATTTTCAAGGGTTACGAAATCAATTAATTGTTCAACCAAAAATTAAAGAAATGGTTAGCACGAGCTATAGAAAAGTATTGTATGGAACAGGTGAGGGAAAAAATCATAAAAAGTTAGCAGAAATTACTAATACTCCTGGAAAAGATTTATGTTTATTTCTGTGGTTACCGACATCTGTAGATACAAAGTCAGAGAAACCAGTAGCAAGATGTGGATTTGTTTTAAAAAATTCTAGTAATTCTTTATCTAATGATTCTGTTGTTGAGTGGTTAGTATCAACTAAAGAAACTTTGAATAATAAAAATACACCCGATATTAATTCAGAAGTAGCTGCTTATGGTAGAGATGGTACATTAAAGTGGAGTAGAGCGAATTTATATTTAGGTAACGTGACTTTTCGTTATACCCAAGACCCTGTTAAATTAGATGAATGGAAAAGAGTAGCTAAAACATCTAGTTCTAAAGTATTAAATCAAATTGTTAATTCATATCAAAATAATCCGACATTCTGGTTACTAATGTATGTTTTAAAAGGTGTGACACCAAAAACTATTACTGATGAAGATAGAATTTGGTGGGAGTCATATAAAACAAAAACTCCTATACATTTAGGTTGGTATATTGATTTAGCTCTAAAAACTTGGAATTATAAGATTAAGTAAAGTAGCTAATTTACTTAATCCCTTTTTTGGAAATAAATTTATGCCATATCTCAAAGCTAATATTTCATCGCAGATCTCTACAGAATAGACACCTCCGAAAAATATATAGACTTTTTGTAAAAGTAGGGAAAAGGGAAGATTTTTTGAGGAAAAAAACACGGAAAAT
>NZ_JAAHGK010000288.1:0-6664 GCF_010672505.1 Okeania sp. SIO2B9
TTAAAAAAAAGATTATGGGGCATCTTTTTACTTTCTTTCTTTACCTTATGTAGGTTAAAAATATTACCAATGCTTTAAAGCGATCGCCTTCTGGGAAGAAGAAAGCGATCGCTCTACCAATAACCCATCCGTTACTAACATAACTTTTGGAAGTCGCAACTACATCTATAGAACCCCTACATGGATCTATAAACGGGTGTGTGGGAAGAGTGGGAAGAGTGGGAAGAGGGGGAAGAGTGGGAAGAGGGTGGAGAGGGGGAAGAGTGGGAAGAGGGGGAAGAGGGTGGAGAGGGTGGAGCTTGGGGACATTTTTCTACCTTTTCTATATTCTCGATCTCCTGAGGAGGTCCTCCTGACTCCTGAGGAGGTCCTCCTATGCCACTTTGCAAAGATACGCTCAGGGCTTCTATAGGACTAACTTGAAGACGTAATCATACAAAGATCACACCTTAATATCCGGAAAGAGTTATGTCACTTCATAAAAACTTAATAATTACCTATTCCATAGCAATACATTAGAATCTCTACTCCTAATATATTTGGTTGATTTTCACTACGAAAAACACTGTAGACATTTTTAAAGATTCGGTAAAGTAGAGCATAAGGGGGTTGCAGAAATTTCGGGGGGGGGGGTAGATTAGATTTGTAGGCAAAAAAAATAAATTTTACTAAGGAGATTTAATCATGTTGAAAAAGCTTTCCATTGCTGCTGCTGGCTCTGCAATCGCTACTTTAACTGCTGTTTCTGGTGCTAATGCTGTTAGTTTTACAGGTACAGGTGATGGATTAGTTGAATTAAGTTTTGATTCCAGCTCAATAGTGGTTACCGATGACATTTTGATTGAAGATATTTCGATCGATTTGAACGGTATGGATTTCACCTGGATTGGTGAGTTGGATGTAGACCTGGTGTTTGACGATGGCGCTGGCAACATAATTTCAGTCGATGTCCTGAATAATGGTAATGCAGGCGGTGTTTTAGATTTGGATGACGTTGCTTTCGGTGACTATACTTTTGTAGATGGAGCGCCACCAGTTGTTAATACAGGAGATTTTTTGCCAACTGGTAGTTATGCACCTACTGAGAGTTTCTTAGACGCTTTCGGGGGGCTAAACGCTAAAGGAACTTGGACTCTGGAATTTCGAGATAGCTTTGCAATCGATGGAGGGACTATGGACTCTTGGGATATTAATATTGTCTCAACTCCCGAACCTGCTTCCTTGTTAGCTTTATTCGGAATAGGTGTTTTAGGTGCTACTTCCCTGAAACGTAAGCAAAAAGAAAAAGTGTAGGTTCACAGGTCTAATTTCTTGCGAACCTACTTCATCATATAAAACCTAGTTCAATTATATCATCAAATACTTCTTTGTCAGGGTAAAATCTACAAATGTACGCGGAATATGTTATGTATGGAGATAATTTACTTATCTCTATACATCAGTATGAATTACAAGCATAACAATCATGTCCAACAAAAATTACGATGTGGCAATTATAGGTGGTGGACCCGCAGGTAGTACCACTGGCACATTACTGAAAAAATATAACCCTAACTTACAAGTATTAATTTTAGAAAAAGCCAAATTTCCCCGCGACCATGTAGGAGAAAGCCAACTGCCTCAAATTAGTGCTATTCTCGAAGAAATGGGCTGTTGGGATAAAGTAGAAGCAGCTAACTTTCCCATTAAAATTGGAGCCACTTATCGTTGGGGAAAAACTTCTCAACTGTGGGATTTTGATTTTCTCGCAGCAACAGAATTTCAAAATGAACCCCGCCCAGCTAAATACAAAGGACAACGCAAACAAACAGCTTTTCAAGTCGATCGCTCAGTATATGACACTATTCTCTTAGATCATGCTCAAGAATTAGGTTGTGAAGTCAGACAAGAAACAGCAGTTACTAAAGTAGATGTAGATATAGAAGCAGACCAAATTAAAAATTTGCATTTAAGTAATGGAGAACAAATTACTGCTCGTTATTATATTGACGCTTCAGGACATATTGGTGTTTTAAGAAGAGTTTTAGGAGTAGAAACAACAATTCCCACGAGATTACAAAATATTGCAATTTGGGACTATTGGACAAATGCAGAATGGGCTGATGAAATTGGCGTGGGCGGTACAAGAGTCCAGGTAATGAGTTTAGCTCATGGTTGGATTTGGTTTATTCCTCTAGGTCCAACTCGTACAAGTATTGGTTTTATTTGTCCGGCTGAACATTACAAAAAACTCAAAAAACCACCAGAAGATATTTATCAAGAAGCACTCAAAAGTGAACCTCGTATTAGTGAATTAATTGCTAATGCTACTAGCAGAGGTAAGATTGAAACAACAAAAGATTGGTCTTTTCTCTCAGAAAAGTTAGTAGGAGAAAATTGGTTTTTAGCAGGAGAGTCAGCAGGTTTTGCCGACCCAATTTTAGCTGCGGGTATGACTTTAACTCATGTGAGTGCTAAAGAAGCAGCTTATACAATTTTAGAACTAGAACAACAAAAACACGACGCTACCTGGTTAAAACACCACTATGAAGATAACCAAAAGCGACGCATTAAACAACATATTCGTTTTGCAGATTATTGGTATGCTGCAAATGGTCAGTTTAGCGACTTACAGAAACATTGTCGAGATATTGCTAAAGATGCAGGATTAAAATTAACTCCTGAAGAAGCTTTTCGCTGGTTATCTCAAGGGGGTTTTACCAATGATATTTTAGGTCAAGCAGTTATTGGAGGTTTTGATCCTACTTCTATGAAACAAGTAATGCAAAGATTTGCCCAAAAAGATTCATCTTGGGAAATTAGTGGTTACAACATCTTTAAACTAAATCTTGAAGGTGCAAAACAAGAAGATTTACCTGTATATAATAACGGTCGTATTGAGAAGATAAAATCCTATGTTAAAGATGAACAAAGACTTCCCTTAACAGGTTTCTATGCTGCATTAGTGAAAATATTAGAACGTACTTCCGATATTCAACAAATATCAGCCTTATTAAAAAAATCTTTAACTTCTCAGTATTCACCTCAACACACTCAAGTTGCCTTTAACCATGCCTTACAATGTTTAGAAGTCATGGTTTCTGAAGGATGGGTAACAGCAAAAATAGACAAGAAAAAACCCAAATTACAACTTTCTACTCCTACAGAAGGAGCTTTAATTCATGCTCATTCTTAGTCATCTCAAGAGTATGTAGCAGATTCGGGATTAATGTGGTACAACCGACGGGGTAAATATTTTTTGCTTGTTCGAGACCCTACTACCTATTTTCATCAATATATGTACTTCGTGTCTTAAGTAAGTGTAAAAAGTTAGGTAGTTGGGAAGAGGGGGGAGAGGGTGGAGAGGGGGGAGAGGGTGGAGAGTAGGGGACCTAGATTCTACCTTTTTCCCCTATTCTATATTCTCGATCTCCTGAGGAGGTCCTCCTATGCCACTTTGCAAAGATACGCTCAGGGCTTCTATAGGACTAACTTGAAGACGTAATCATACAACGATCACACCTTAATATCCGGAAAGAGTTATGTCGCTTCATAAAAACTTAATAATTACCCATTCCATAGCAATACATTAGAATCTCCACTCCTAATATATTTGGGTGATTTTCACGACGAAAAACACTGTAGACATTTTTAAAGATTTGGTAAAGTAGAGCATAAGGGGGTTGTAGATTTTTCGGGGGGGGGGTAGATTAGAGTTGTAAGCAAAAAAAATAAATTTTACGAGGAAATTGAATCATGTTGAAAAAGCTTTCAATTGTTAAACAACTACCAATAGCCACAGCAACAGTAGGGTTAATGATGTTTGCGGGAACTGCTCAAGCAATAACAATCTCTGTATTTGATAATAGCAGCTTTGTAGACACTACTGGCGGATTTCACAGCGAGTCTGATACAATCCAGGCTACATTAACAAGTCTAGGTTACACAGTCACAACTTTTACAGGTATCACTGAGGCTGATTTTACAGCTGCTGGTGCTGCGGATGTGATTTTGATTCCTGAATTAGAAAGGGGAAATTTAGCTAGTGTTCTTAGTACATCTGCTAAGACAGCAATTTCTGATTATGTTTCCTCTGGTGGTGGCTTTGTTACTATGGAGACGGGAGACTTCAGAAGTAATAACTTGGTAAACGATATCTTTGGCTACTCTTTGACTGGCAGTTTCGTTGGGTTTTCACCTACATCAACAAAGAATAGCACAGCAGCTAGTGGTACAGCTTTTGCTGAGGATCCTGATTTTCTCCCATCGCCAAGTACCACATATGGGGTAAATACGAGCAGTCTATCTGAAACTGCCTTATCTATCTATGAAATTGGAACAAGGTCTACTGTATGGGTTGATAGCTTTGGTTCTGGCCGTGTTGCTGGTCTAGGATGGGATTGGTTTAATGCTGTTCCACTAGGATCGGTAGATGGTGGCTGGCCTACTGTGCTTGACAGTGCTTTGACAGAAGTGTCAGATACAGTTTCAACCCCTGAACCAGTTTCCTTATTCGCTTTATTCGGAGTAGGTGCTTTAGGCGCGACTTCCCTGAAGCGCAACCAAAAAAAAGAAGTATAGGTTCACAGGTCTAATTTCTTGCAAACCTACTTCACTTTTAAAACCCAACTACAATTATATCTTCAAATATTCGATTGTCAAAAAATACGCGTAAAAAAAAGTTAGGGAGCATCTATTGACTTTCTTTTTTTACCTATGTAGGCTAAAAATATTAGCTAATGGTTTAAAGCGATCGCTTTCTTCCCAGAAGGCGATCGCTTTCCCAAAAGCCACCCTGTGCTAACCTAAATTTGGGAACTAATATCATGTCCGCTTGAATACTTATACTTTAGTGGAAGGAAGGCAAAGGGCATCTATGCTGGAGGCAAAAGGGTTTCTTCCAATTGTGACTTAATTCTATACACGCTCCGATGCTACCGGACATGATATAACTACTACATCTATATGACTAAAGTCGTTACTACGAACGAGCAATTGTTGACACCAACGCCCCAGGTATGATAAAATTTTATCCTCACTTAAACGTATCCAAACCAATTTAATGACAACAACCAAACTTGGAGAAGAATATAAAATAGTCATTCCTCCAGAAGTACGCGATACCCTAAAATGGCAACCAGGCGATCGCCTAGAACTAAAAATCGTTGATGACACTATAGTTATAGTCCCAGAAATGAGCTATACATCGCGCCTCTTCGGCAAACATCGTCAACTATGGCAAGACGAAGATGCCATCAACTACATTCGCTCTCAAAGGGAGTGATGGCGAGATTAGAAGAACTAGAAGGAGCAAAAATAGCTCTAGACAGCGTAATTTTTATTTACGCCTTAGAAGGTAATGCACAATTTGGCGATCGCGTTATCAAAATTTTTGAGGCCATCAAACAAGGAAAGTGTCAAGCTTTTGCTTGCGATTTTGTTTTGGCAGAACTCATGGTCAAACCTTTGCGTGAGGGGCAAATTGAAATTGCCCAAGAGTATGCAACGCAGCTACCAAAATTCCCCAATCTCACCTTCCGCAGTATTACCAGGGCAACAGTAATTAGAGCAGCAAACTTAAGAGGAAGCAGTAATTTAGGTTTAGTAGATGCCTTACATCTGGCAACCGCCATAGAAGCAGGATGGACGGTTTTTCTGACCAACGATACTGCTTTACGCCATCCCAGTCCAGGTATAGATATCTGGATGCTTGCAGATATAGAAAATTAAACAAATAACAATAACTATTCCCCAAAACTTAAAACAAACTAAAATTCAAGCTAACTTGTCATAAATGTCCCATAATTTGGTCTAGTCCAGAGAATAGGATATTATAGCTCCTGATTACTATTTCCTATTATATAAACCTAATATGGAACTTAAAGACTTTCTGGGGACAGACCTTAAATACGACGTAAAAACCCTCGCCGATGATGAACACCTCACCCGCGAGATTCAGGCCATACTCATTGACCTAAATATGCTTAACCCTCCAATAGATGGCATATTTGGCCCATTAACCACAGCAGCACTTCATCGATTTCAAGTAGATCAAAAAAGTGGTGAAGCTGGATATTTAGGGGAGAAAACTATCAAAAAATTGTTCGATGCAAAAGAAGTAAATATTCCTGCATCTCTAATCATATTAAAAACGAAAAAAGACACTATCCTGAAATCAAGACCCCTTCAATCTTCTCAATTAACTGAGTCAGAAAAACATCATATTCCTGCTAATCAAGAGTTTGAACTTTTAGCTTACGCTACAGTGAGAAACCACTTCCGGATTGCCTTTCGTAACCATAAACACAACAGTTCAGGAGTTTGGTATATCCATGAAAAACACATTGAAATTTATGAAAATAATCAAATTGTGCATCCTAAGCACAAACCAAATACTATCAGAATTAAAGTTCCCTACAAACCAAAACTAGACAATTGGTATAATCCCACAGGTTTATGTAATATTACTTCAATCGCTTCCTGTTTAGAGTTTTTGCAGGCTAATCGTAGGTCTAATTATGGTCAATTTGAAGATGAACTTTATGAATATGCTTTAAGTCAAGGTTACAGTCGTCATAATCCACATCATTTAGTTAAAATTGTTAGAGATTATGGATGTCAAGATACTTTTAAAACTAATGCCACAATTGAAGAAGTTCAAGACTACCTAATAGCAGGAAATCCT
>NZ_JAAHGK010000289.1:0-6662 GCF_010672505.1 Okeania sp. SIO2B9
CTTCAGCTCTCTAGCTTTATTTTTCCTATTTTTTTTTTTAATGATACGACGACCACAGAGATCTACACTCTTTACCTATACGTTTCTCTTCCGATCTCAGTAATTACTCTATCAGCTACAGTGTTAATTTGAGCTATTTGTCTAAATAAATTTATTGCTAGAGGCTTAGTATATGATATAAAGTGTCAAGCAATAGATTTATGTAGACAAATGGCTCAAATTAACAATGTAGCTGATAGAGTAATTACTGGATCTTTCTGTGATATAAATACCCTTAAAAGTATTCCATTTACAAAAAAAGCTCTGATTATTAGTGATTGTGAGGGCTATGAAAAACAACTATTTACACAACAAGATGTTTCCTTCCTTGTGAACTGTGATTTATTAATTGAAATACATGATTTTATTGATCCTAGTATTTCCTCTACATTGCGAAAATGCTTTTCTGATACTCATTCGATCAATGTTATTGAAAGTATAAGCCATGTTATCAAGGCAAATTGTTCTTACTGTTATGAGGAATTACAAGATTACGGATTACTGGATCGCAGACGACTATTATCAGAAGGGCGCCCAACAATGATGAAATGGTTTTATCTCAAACCAAGTCTGTAACTTTTTCATCAAAAACTAATAAATTTACAAGATTTTGTTTTAATAAAATCTTACCGATAAATTGTGGGTATGTGCCTCCCCTTTTAAAGGTATAAAAAAAAGATAATTCCGTATTTCAAGCCTCCTTATTACAGAGGTACTGATAACTGATAACTGAAATGACTAGCTAATAGCTGATAGCTGAATGCTTAGATTAATAAATTAAATCCAGGTAAAACATCTTCTCCAGATAAAGATATAGGTAAAGTTAATATTTCCACAGGTTTTTGAGGACGATAAATTTCTGCAGTGCTATCTTGAGGATTAATTAACCATCCTAATCTCAAACCACAATCTAAATATTCTTTCATTTTTTCCTGTAGAGGTTTTAATCTATCGCTAGAAGAGCGTAATTCAATCACAAAATCAGGACAAACAGGTGGAAATTTTTTCCTTTCATTGGGAGTTAAAGTTTCCCATTTTTCTCGTCTTACCCATGAAACATCAGGAGAGCGACTACCACCACCAGGTAAATTAAATATTGTTGAGGAGCTAAATACAAATCCTAACTGAGTTTTTCGATTCCAAATAATAACATCAGCAATTAAATTAGCTTCTTGATTACCACTTTCTCCACCTACAGGCGACATAATAATCAATTCTCCATTACGACTAAGTTCTAATGATACCTCTGGATTAACTTGACAGAGTTGATAAAAATCTTCTTTTGTTAATGTAATTAATGGTTTTAAATCTAAAACAGTTCTCATAGTCAATTATTATCAATTTTATTCTATTGTAGCTTGACAAACATAAGTCGTACTTATGATACTATTTCTCTGTAATAACCAGATTTTAAATGCCAGCATTTTTAAATTCTGAATAACACTTTTCCACAAAATTTAAGTAACTATTTTGAAACACTTCCGGCGCAAATCTATAGGCGTGTTTTCTAATAATTTCTGCCTGAAAATATGCCTGATAATTTTCAAATTTTTCTACCACTTCAACCAAAGCTTTTTCTGTCTGTTCGGGAAACAATAAACCTGTTGCTGAATCTGGATATTTTCTCATATCTCGCACTGTTTCTGTCGCTCCACCAACTCCATAAGCAATAACTGGCGTACCGCAAGCTTGTGCCTCCACTAAAGCCATACCAAAATCTTCACAAGCAGCATAAATAAAACCTTTTGCTTCTGACATATATTGAGTAACTACTTCTTCAGGTTGCCAACCCATAATTTTGACATTAGTTTTAGCAAGACGGCGTAATTGATTTAATTCCTCACCAGCACCAATAACTATTAAATCTCGTCCTAACTGATTAAAAGCTTTGACAATTAAGGAAATTTTTTTATAACTAACTAATCTACAAACTGTCACATAAAAATCTTGTTTCTGAGATTTAAAAGGAAACTTTTCCACATTTACTGGTGGATAAATTACCTCAGGTTCACGTCGATAACAACGCCATATTCTTCTAGCAGTATGTTGAGAATTAGCAATAAAATAATCTACTCGGTTAGCAGAAATTACATCCCATTCTCTGAGTCTATGTAAAAGATATCTGGTGAAAATTCCAGGGATACCTTTACCTAATTTACTACTATTTAGATAGTCAAAAGTTAAATCCCAAGCATAGCGCATTGGGGTATGACAATAACAAATATGCAGTTGATAGGGTGTGGTAATAACTGCTTTAGCAACTGCATGAGAAGAAGATAAAATTACATCATATTCTCGTAGGTCTAATTGTTCAATTGCTATTGGTAATAGAGGTAAATATTTTTGTACTCCGTTACGAGCTAAAGGCAAATTTTGTAAAAATGTTTTGCCAATTTTTCGTTGATAAAGATAACTTTCAGGATTGCTTGACTCAAAATCAATTAAAGCATATAAATCAGCATTAATATGCTGGAGAATTTCCTTAACAACCAATTCTGAACCACCAGTTGCTTTGGGTGTTAACCATTCGTGAACAAGAGCATATTTTACTTCCACAGTAGATTTTTAAATATTTAAAAATAGAACAACTTTTGATTTTATAGTATTTTTTTATATCGATAAAGCATATTTAATTATGTACGGCTTGCTGATTAAATCTCAAAGCATTTGCAGATAAAGGTTTTACCAATTAATGGTATTGAAAAAGTACCTGGTTTTCAGCTCTTCATGCTCAAAAAGTTGGCATTTTGGGCAAGAGTCGGGCAAAAAAATTACTCCCGTACTCCCCTACTCCCCCGCTCCCCCGCTCCCCCGCTCCCCTACTCCTTTAGGGACGGTAAGTTATTAACAATATCTACTGTTTCTAAACTAACTGTAATTACTTGACCAATTAATCGGACAATATATTGTTCGTCGTCTAAGCGGTTGGGGTCATTTTCAATGTCACTGCGTTTGTCTACTTTTACTTGGTAGCGATCGATAATCCAATCTAATGCGGAACGGTTTCCGAGACGATACTCAAAGACTTTTGGCGGAATATTGGCTAAGGTGAGAAATTCGTTATAAGTTAATTGGGTTTTATCTTTGCTGAGTTTCATTTTTTCGACTCGCCAATTTAAGGGAACTTCTTCATTCTCGATAAATGTTAAGGGATATTCTGGTTGTTGTTCGTAGTTGATGTGAATTTCGGCGAGGCGTTTTCCTGCTTTGGCAAATCGGTGAAAGTCTGAAGTGTAGGGAATGCGGGGTAATTCTCGTTTCAGGTTATCGGCGTATTTTTCCCGGTAGGTGGGATGGTGTAAAAGGGCGTAGATATAATAGAAGATATCCCATTTGTTGATAGTTGGGTTTTGGTATTTTTGGCGAAAGGTGTCTAAGCTCCAATCGGTGATATTTTCTTGGCGGTTGGTTCCATCTTCGTCGTAGGTGTAGAAAGGGAAACATTGGGTTTGTCGTCCACCATAATGAAGACAAGGAATATAGTTTGTTATTTGTGATGAAAAGGGAATTTGAGCTTCATTTACTACACAAATTACCCGATTCTCTTTCTCAGTTTCTGGAGTAGGGAATATGTAGGGAAATTGATAGCGACGATTATTTAAGCGAGCATCAAAATAAAGGCAAGATTTAGTAAAAGGACGATAAAGAGACTGTCTAATATGATTTTTGTCATATTCTACGATAATCCCTCGTTTTAAATGGTCTTTCAAATCTCCAGACCAACTAATTTGAGTATCATCATAAGTGACAAAATCATCTACCTTAACAGATTTGTCTTGCCTATCCTGCCATTTCCTGACTTGTTCATTATAAGTAGCGATCGCCCGTTGAATATTTTCTGCTAATTCATCAGGATTAAAATTATAAGCCCAAACATCGCGATTAGTTTTTACTCCGTTGCTAAATAATTTAAAAATAGTATCGGTTACTTTTCCCTTTGCAGCTTTAGTTTCCTTGGTTCCCATTGGGATAAAAGTTTCAAAATCAGCTTGTAACCCTGCCGTTAACCAGGTATTTTTTTTGTCCGGTTTAATTTCTTGCCAGTCAATTCCACCTAAATGCTGACATTTTTCTAAATAAGCATATTTTTCCTCTTTCCGCCAAAACTCACCCACAGTTGCATAGTAAATTTGACATTGAGATTTTTTACCTTCCTTCTTTTTAATCAACAGATTAATACTCACTCCAACCTTAATGTCAAAAACATTATAAATAGCTTTATTGCTATTATTCTTTCTAATATTACCCCCCAAATCTAAAACATAAATCTGACTAAAATCTTGGGCTAAATGCTTACGCATTCCATCAAAAGCAATGTTATCAATAAAGCTGTTATTGGTTACCAAGGCCACAATTCCCTCATCTTTAATTCTATCTGCAGCCCAACGAAAAGCTTTTACATAAGGGTCTGAAAGAGAATTTTTTAAAGTTGCTTTTGAGTCCTTAGAATAAGTCTGAGCTACTCGTCGATCTACTTCTTCATACTTCCGGTTTTTATTATTATCATTCTCATTTTGTTGCCACGCATTATAAGGAGGATTACCGATAACCACAAAAATCTTTGAATCTTGCTGTCGTTGCACCCGTTGAGTATTTTCTGGAGTAAAAAAATCAAGTTGTAACGCTTCTTGAACTGAAAAAGTATCCACCAAACAAATACCTTCAAACGGCTGATATTTACCCGTTGCTTCTAAATATTCATGCTCAATATTCATCGAAGCAATATAATAAGGTAACAACATCACCTCATTACAATGCAACTCATCCTTATATTTATCAGGTAGGGCAGTTTTTCTAATTTCTCGCATTACCCGCATCAGAAAATTACCAGTTCCCACAAACGGATCGAGAATATGTACCTCTTTATCGCTAAGAGATTTCTTAAACTCTTTTTTCAGAATCTCATCAACACTTCTTACCATAAAATCAACAATAGACTGGGGAGTATAAACAATGCCATGAGTATCAGCAACCTTAACAGCAAACCCTTGGAAAAACTTCTCATAAACCGTGTTTAAAAAATGCTGTTTCTCACTATAGTTGTTAATAGTTTGAGCCGCTTCTTCTAACGCTCGATAAAAATAATCTACCTCCTCTAAAAAATGATTCCGACTAAAAGACTTCGAGGTTAAAGCATTAATCACCTTCTCAATTTCCACCGCAATAATATTCCGGCGAGTAAAATCTGGATTATCAAAAATCTGGCGAAAAATTCGTTCCGTTAGTAAATGCTGAATCAGCATTTCTTCCACCGCTGCATCAGAAATATTCGGATTAATAGACTGACGACAAATATTACTAAACCCATCAAACGCAGCAATAAACTTTTTATTAGTTTTGCGTTGACTCTGAATTAACTCAACTAATTTTTTCCCTAAATTATCAACTCTTTCCCCAAATTCTGTAGCTGCTTTTTCCCAATTTTCTATCTGGGGTGGGCGATATTCAAAAAATAACTTGAGACTTTCTACCAGAGCTTCCGGTTTAGTAATTTCTCCATCATAAACTTGCTTTCCCCCTTGCCAAATAATCACCCGTTCGGGAGACTGAAAAATAATATTATCTTTGGGATAACCTTTAGCAAATTTCTTTTTTACTTCCTTAGCTAAATCATCTTCGGTATCTTTCGCTTCCCAGATACCATGTTTGAGAGTATCGTCTCTAACTAATAACCCATCAACTCGGATTAATTTTTTCTTGGTTGATGTGATACTATTCTCCTGTAGCAACGCCCAATTAAACTGTTGACAACAAGTGGTTAGCAAGTCCGCAAAAGCAACTTTTACAGCTCCTTCATTAACTGCCCCCAACTGTATAAACTTTTTTAAAGTTTGGTAATATAATTTTACTGGTTTGTGAGTAGGTTTGAGGTTGAGAATAGCCATTTCAGTTATCAGTTATCAGTTATCAGTTATCAGTAAATACAGTTCAGTTAAGGATTTTTTTTTGCAACTATTTAGTAGTAGACTAACACATCTAAAACTGTGCATTAGCTTTTAACTTGAAAATTCTTACTTTTGACTTTTGACTTTTGACTTTTGACTTTTGAATTGAATCTAATGCACCATTTAAGGTGTGTCGGTCCAGTAGAGTGTGTTAGCGATAGCGTAACGCACCATTACACAATATATAGTTCCTTTGCGTAAGTTCTATTATTTTTTCCCTCCTTTCTTCCTCCTTCTTCCTTCTTCCTTCCTCCTTCTTCCTTCTTAATTAGAAGCTAATTTATCAGCCCAACGAGTTGTTTCAGGCAACCGATATTTAGTAGTACATTTCAACACATAATTTATAGCAGTTATTAAGCTAATTCTATGACCAGTTGAAACATAAATTGGCTTAACTCCAGTACGAGTTCTAACAATAGCACCAATAACTTCTTCTTCATCTATTATTGGTTGCCAATTACCCCTTTCTAAACCAACAGAATTATATTGACCAATATAGTGAGATTTAGCTACACCAATACTAGGGATATTAACTAAAACTCCTAGATGACAAGCTATACCAAATCTACGGGGATGAATTAATCCTTGACCATCACAAAGCAATAATTCAGGAGTAATATTTAGCTTTTCTAGAGCATCTAAAATAGCAGGTATCTCTCGAAAAGATAATAATCCCGG
>NZ_JAAHGK010000029.1:0-7390 GCF_010672505.1 Okeania sp. SIO2B9
AGGTAAAACAAGGATATTTGTCATTTTATTTGGGCTTATGGTGGCGAGACTATGCTGAAGGAAATCGTCAGGAATATCAGCATAGTTGTCTACGAGCAAAAGATTATTTTCAGGAATGTATAAATTGTTTTGAATTTGCTCAAAGGAGCGATTTAGTTGATAGATTTATCAATTATTTGGCAGAGGTTAATCATCGACTTTTGGATTGGGATGAGTTGGAAAAAGTTGCTGAAAAGGCTTTAAATATTCATCAAAGTCATCAAACCAAATTTAGGATGGCAAGAACTTATGGATTTTTAGCAGAAGTTAAGTCGAATCGAAAAGCTTGGCATGAAACTCAAGAATTTGCTGAACAAGCATTATCTTTATTAGCAGAAGCTGTTGTTGAAATATCTAATGATTCTGAAAAAACTAATCCAGTATTAGATTGGGAACTCCACTATCACAAAGGTTGGTATTTATTTTCTTTAGCTAAAGCTCAAAAAAACCTTGACCAAGTAGAAACAGCAGTTACAACTTTAGAAGCAGCAAAAACTATAACTAAGCCTAGTTACGACCCCGAACTTTATCGGTTAATTTTGAAAGAATTGGGAAATTGTTATTTCCATAGAGGAGATTATTTAAGGGCATTTAATCAAAAATTAGAACAACAAGAAATTGAGACTCAGTTTGCCATTAAAGCTTTCATTGGAGCTGGGAAATTACAGCCAAGAAAACATCGTTCTAATCCTGATTTATCCTCGATTCAAGCATCAAAAAAATTAACTCAAGAAATAGCTACTTCTGGTAGGTTGCCGGATGTGGAGAATTTAGTCAGTCGGATTAAAGTTTCTCACCATAGATTCACAATTTTGTATGGTTCTTCTGGAGTTGGTAAAAGTTCTTTAGTGGAAGCTGGATTAATTCCAATTTTGAAAGGAGATTCTGTAGATGCTAGGGATATTTTGCCAGTTTTGCAGCAAGTTTATACTGATTGGAGGCAAAATCTTGGTGATAGTTTGGTAAAGGCTATTTCAGAATTGGAAAGTAGGGAATATAATCCCCCTAAATCCCCCTTAGAAAGGGGGACTTTGAAGACTTCTCCCCTAGAAAAGGGGTGTTTTGAAGACTCTTCCCTTAGAAATATGAGGCACATTGACAATCCCCCTAAATCCCCCTTAGAAAGGGGGACTTTGAAGACTCTTTCTAATGATGACTTATTGTCAATTTTAAGAGCGCTGGAAAAGCAGAATAAAGTCACTGTTTTAATCTTCGACCAATTTGAGGAATTTTTCTTTAATAACAAGGATATAAATCAACGACTACAATTTTATGATTTTCTCCAAGAATGTTTGAAAATATCTTTTGTCAATGTAATTATTTCCCTGCGGGAAGATTTCATTAACTATCTTTTAGAATGTAATCGTCTGGTCAGTTTAGATATTATTAATAATGACATTCTCAGCAAAAAGCATATCTATTATATTGGTGATTTTTCTATCGAAAATGCTAAGTCGGTAATTCAAGGGATAACATCCCAGACTACTTTTACTTTAACCCCAGAATTAATAGATGAATTAGTCAAAGATTTAGCAGGAAATTTGAATACTGTGCGACCAATTGAGTTACAAATTGTGGGGTCGCAGTTGCAAAATGAGAATATTACTACTTTAGTAGAGTATCAAAAAAAGGGTCCGAAACAAGCTTTCGTCGGGCGGTATTTAGAGGAGGTAATTAAGTATTGCGGACCGGAGAACGAAAGGTTAGCAAAAGTAGTTTTATATTTCCTCACAGATGAGAATAATACTCGCCCTCTGAAAAGTCGGGTGGAGTTGGAAGAATATACAGAAAAACCCGAACGGATGGAATTAATTTTAACTGTTTTAGTTAAGTCTAGGTTGGTATTTAGAATTCCCGCAAGTCCTTCAGATAATTATCAATTAGTTCACGATTATTTGGCATATTTTGTCAGAAAAGAAATGTCAGAAGCAGCTCAGATATCTGCTGAGTTGGAGAAGGAAAGAGAGCTGCGGAAACAGACAGAAAAAATGTTAAATGATGCTTTGAAAAAGCAATTAAATTCTGCCCGTCGTGCGGCTATTACTTTAGGGGGAATGATGTTGGCATTTGGGGCAGTTGCTATTATGTCTACCTTAGTTGGAGTTAACACTTATTTGTTAGGTTTAAGTTCTGCTTCTAAGCAAAATCAAGAATTAGATCGGTTAGTATCTGCTATTGAAACAGGAAAGAAATTAAAATGGTTATCCTTTGGAGCAATGCCAGAAATAAAACTGGAAGTTTTGTCAGAATTAAGTACAGCAATTCAGGAAGTAAAAGAGTTTAATAGATTTAAACATGAGGATGGTGTAACTCATATTAGTGTTAGTAATGACGAGAAAATGATTGCTACGGGAAGTAAGGATGATACGGTAAAAGTTTGGTGGGTTGATGGTAGTCAAGAGGAAAAAACTTTTGACGAACATAAGGATGATATTACCCAGGTTGGCTTTAGTTCTGATGGTAGAATGATTGCTTCTGCTAGTAAAGATAATTCGGCAGTAGTTAGGTGGTTAGATGATAGTAGAGAATCTATTTCTTTACCACATAATGAGGAGGTACTGGATGTTAGTTTTAGTTCAGATAATCAGTTTGTAGCGACAGGTTGTAAAGATGGAAAAGTTCAAATTTGGAGTGTAAAAGATGGTAGTTTAGTGAAAACTTTTGATAGTCATACTGCTCCTGTTGCCCACGTTAGTTTTAGTCCGAATGGTAAAATTGTTGCTTCTGCAGATAATTATGATAATGTGAAACTTTGGTTTATTGATGAAGAGAAAGAAGAAGAGATTGATAATTATGCTACGACTGATATTGAGTTTATAGATGATGAAACTATTATTTTTTCGAGCCGAGGTAATGATTTTAAAATCTATAAAGTGAATGGAGAACTTATAAAAAGATATGGTGAATCTTTAGCAGATTATACTCATAATATTATTAGTAATCATAGAATGTTTATAGTTTATGTTGATGATTATAATCAAAATTATGCACAAATATTGACAAGAAGCAATTATCATACTTACCTCCGTTATTTATACACTTTTCAACACGGAAATTTAAAGAATCATAGTGAAAATATATCTCATCTAAGCTTTAGCCCCTATGACAAATTTATAATATCAGCTAGCGAAGACGATACAGTAATACTTTGGAAAATAGACAATTTTTTGAAAATTTTTGATTACCATAGTCCTTTTTTTTTCCTGCATCGGAAAAACAGTTTTGATAAATCTTTAAATGCAGATATTGTACCAATTAATACATCCCTCAAAAAAATCGAAATACAGCAACAGGATAAAAATTTGATAACAACAATAATTGTGCCACATTCTTATGTTTTTAGTTTCAGTCGTAACAATCAAAATTTCATTACTAATAGTGATGACTATAGTTACACTCCTAAATTGTGGAATACTGACAAGAAAGAAATAGCTTTACAGAAAAATACTGGATATCTAAAAAACATCAAAGTTAGCCCTGATGCAAAAACAGTTGCAGCTATTAATAATAATAACATTATTCAATTGTGGAATAACAAAGGATTTCCACTAAAAATTCTAGAACATAATCAAGTAAAAAAACTGGCTTTTAGCCCAGATAGCCAAATTATTGCTTCTGTCAGTTTTTATGGCATTAAAATTTGGAGCAATGAAGGTGAATTAATTGCGGAATTAGATGGAGATTATCAAAAACTACAAGATATTTTTTTTAGTCCAGATAGTCAGGTCATTACTGTTATATGTGATAATCAAGGGATATTTTTGAATAGAAGCGGTAAATTAATAAATTCTTTTGATGGCCATAATGAAAAAATTGAAAAAATTCTTCTCAGTCAAGATAAACAAATAATTGCTACTCAAAGTTACAATCAAGTCAAACTATGGAATCTTAATGGCAAATTAATTAAAGATTTAGGCGGACATCATCAGAAAGTTGAAAAGGTTATTTTCAGTCCAGATAGTCAGATTATTGCTTCTATTGGTGATGATAATTTTGCGAAAATTTGGAGAAGGAATGGTACTTATGCTGGTAAATTAGAGCACCGAGATCAAGTAGAAAGTTTGGATTTTAGCCTTGATAGTAAAATAATTATTACTCTTAGCTATAACCCTGACAGGGAAGAAAATAGTGTAATTAATCTTTGGCAAAGTGATGGAACTCTAATGAAGCCATATCAACAAATTAATGATCCTGGTATTAATAATATTGAGTTAAATCCAGCAGGCAATATTATTGTTTCTACTTCTGGTAATATTATTAAACTTTGGAATCTTGATGGAAATGTTGTTTCCCTTATAAAAGGACATTATGGAGAAATCAATGATGTCAAGTTTAGTCCAGATGGTGAAATAATTGCCACAGCTAGTGACGATAAAACTATTAAGCTTTGGAATGAAGATGGTAAAGAAATAAAGACTCTTAGAGGACATAAATACCCTGTTCAATCTATAGAATTTAGTCCAGATGGAAACTTCTTTGCCTCTATTGATGATGATGATGAATATAGTATAGACGGAGAAAAGACAATCATTTTTTGGGATAAAGAAGGTAATCTTTTAAAAAAAGATGTGAGGGGAGATAAAGTTAGATTTCAGGAGGAAAATAATTCTATTACTTCTATTACTTCTACTAATGACAGCTCAGAATGTGAGACTTTGATATTCTGGCAGCTTGATGGTAAAAAATTCAATACTCCTCAAGAATCTAAATCTTGTGATGAGTTTTCCAAAATTTTAGACTATAGTTATGATCGCCAAACAATTGCTTGGGGTAAAACAGAATATCCTTTGAAACTCTGGAGTCTTGATGGTAAGTTAATCAGAACTTTCAAGGGTCATAGTGCTTGGGTAAATAGCGCTACTTTTAACCATGATGGAACAAAAATTGTCTCTGCTAGCGACGATAAAACTATTAAAATTTGGCACAAGGATGGTCAGTTGCTCAACACTATTAAAGAAAAAGATATAGTAAACACTGCAAGTTTCAGTCCTGATGGCAAAACAATTCTCTCTGGTGGTGATGAAAAAATATTGAAGCTTTGGAGTCTTGACGGAGAATTGATTAACCCTCCTTTTGAGGAAATTCATACAGATAAAATTATTAAGGCAACTTTTAGCCCTGATGGCAAGAAGATCGCTTCAGTTAGTGAAAATAATAATGTCATAATATGGAATGTAAACACAAGAGAACACAAAGAGATTAAAAATAGCGAGGAAGTTAAAAGTATTAGTTTCAGTCCTAATAGTGATATCCTTACCATCGAACACGAATATGGTAAAGTAACACTCCATCTACTCAATGGCATCTTTGTCACAGAAACCGAACTCTACACAACCAATTCATTCTTAGGCGAAAAATTTAGTCCTGATGGGAAAGCGATCGCTGTACAAAACCAGTCAGGAGTCTTGCTATTAAATGCAGACTTAGACGACTTACTTAACCGTGCTTGTAATTGGGCGAGCGCTTATCTCAAAACTACTGAAAATGAAGATATCAAACATCTTTGCGATTAAGACCTTCCTCAAAAACATTACAATATTCTTTAACTTCATTATTATTCGAGCGTACTGATAACTGATAACCAAAATACCCATGAACAAAACCCAAACAAAACCACCCACAGACACTTGGATAACAGCAACTTGGCAAGAATATATCCAAATTATTGAAGACCCAAGTTACGAAAAAGCCAAAGTTTACTACCACAACGGAAGACTCAGAATTGAAATGTCACCAGTGGGTAACGCTCATGCTAGTGACCACGCATTTGTTATTGGAGTAGTTGGTCTGTTTGCTGCCACCAAAAACATCATGCTCAACGGTCTAGATAATGGCGCTTATGACAAAACCGAGTATCTCGCTGCTCAACCTGATGCTTCCTATTACATTGGTGAAAATGCTGATGTCATTCCTTGGGAAACTTTTATTATCGATCTTGGTATCTATCCTCCACCAACCCTAGTTATAGAAGTTGCCAATGCTTCTTTGACAGATGATAAAGGGGAAAAACGTTTGTTGTATGAAGCAATGAATGTTTCTGAATATTGGATAGTTGACGCGGCCTTGAAGGCGGAAGTTATTGCCTTTGCGGTTGCCGATGGAGGTAGTAAAAGAATTAATGAGTCTCAAGTTTTGCCAGGGTTAGCCATTTCTTTATTAGAAGAAGCACTGCAACGCACTCGCCAGGAAAATCAAACTCAAGTTTACACTTGGTTATTTAATCAGTTTCAGTCGTAGGGAATAGGGAATAGGGAATAGAGAATAGGAGTGAAAAGCATTTCCGTTGTTAAGATTCATCATTAGTCTATGTTTTAACCAATTCTTTATTAAATAATCCTTCTGACAAACTAAAATTTTCTGACAACAAAGCCACTGATAACTGATAATAGCGTAGCGCACCAGGCAACGTTAAAAATGGTGCGTTACACTCCACTTCGTTCCGCTAACACACCCTACTGGACTATAATAAAAAATACACCTTTTTTCCTGTAAACCCATGAACAAAACTCAAACACAACTACCCACAGATACTTGGATAACAGCAACTTGGGAAGAATATATCCAAATTATTGAAGACCCAAGTTACGAAAAAGCCAAAGTTTACTACCACAACGGAGGACTCAGAATCGAAATGTCACCATTAGGAAGCGATCATTCTAACGACCATGTACTTGTCGTCGCAGCAATTACCCTCTTTACCGTCACGAAAAGCATCACCCTGACTGGTAAAGATAATTGCACTTACAGCAAAACAGGATGTCAAGCAACTCAACCCGATCTTTCCTATTACATTGGCGAAAATGCTGATGCCATTCCTTGGGGAACTTCTATGGTTAACCTAGATATTTATCCTCCACCAAATCTAGTTATAGAAGTTGCCAATACTTCCCTAGCAGATGATAAAGGGGAAAAACGCTTGTTGTATGAAGCAATGAATGTTGCTGAATATTGGATAATTGACGTACAGAAGGTAGAAATTATTGCCTTTGCTATTGCTAATGGAGGTAGTCAAAGAATTAGCCAGTCTCAAGTTTTTCCAGGGTTAGCAATTTCTTTATTAGAGGAAGCACTGCAACGCAGTCGTCAAGAAAATCAAGCTCAAGTTTACGCTTGGTTATTCAATCAGTTTCAGTCGTAGAATTTGCTAAGGTAGAGCGATCGCCTATTTTGGCTATAATAAAAAATACACCTTTTTTCCTGTAAAGCAATGAACAAAACTCAAACACAACTACCCACAGATACTTGGATAACAGCAACTTGGGAAGAATATATCCAAATTATTGAAGACCCAAGTTACGAAAAAGCCAAAGTTTACTACCACAACGGAGGACTCAGAATCGAAATGTCACCA
>NZ_JAAHGK010000029.1:7490-16475 GCF_010672505.1 Okeania sp. SIO2B9
ACAACTACCCACAGATACTTGGATAACAGCAACTTGGGAAGAATATATCCAAATTATTGAAGACCCAAGTTACGAAAAAGCCAAAGTTTACTACCACAACGGAGGACTCAGAATCGAAATGTCACCAGCAAACAAGCACAGTAAAGACCACATGGTTATTACTACCATAGTTAACTTATTTGCAATGGCAAAAAAGATTAAGGTAGATGGCAGAAATGAGTGTATTTATCGCAAAACAGGACTTCGAGTGGCTCAACCAGATGCTTCCTATTATTTTAGAGAAAATGCAGATGTAGTTTCTTGGGAAGCATCTATTATTGACCTAGATATTTATCCTCCACCAAATCTAGTTATTGAAGTTGCCAATACTTCCCTTGCTGATGATAAAGGGGAAAAACGTTTGCTGTATGAAGCAATGAATGTAGCTGAATATTGGATAGTTGACGTACAGAAGCTAGAAGTTATTGCCTTTGCTATTGCTAATGGAGGTAGTCAAAGAATTAACCAGTCTCAAGTTTTGCCTGGGTTAGCCATTTCTTTATTAGAAGAAGCACTGCAACGCACTCGTCAAGAAAATCAACTCGACATTTATACTTGGTTATTCAGTCAGTTTCAATACCAGGAAATAGGCAGACTAATATCAGGTTGCTTAATATAAGCAATTCTTTCTTATTCAGAAATAATCTTGAATCATAAGTATTGACTTCGATTATACCAGAATTAGACCATTTCCTTCTTCCTTCCTCCTTCTGCTATGAAGATTAGATGATTTATGCTAATATACTAAAACTTGAACTGTTAGAGCTATTTAAAGTGGTAGCCAAAATTGGCTAACCTTGCTTTCTGTAATCAGAACTAGCAAAGAATAACTGCTTTTGCTCCACAAAACAAAAATAAAGTCAAAATATCTATTAGGAGGATAATGCATAGATGACCCAAGTGATACTAGGAGAAAATGAAGGAATTGAATCTGCATTACGTCGGTTTAAACGACAAGTTTCTCAAGCTGGAATATTCCCAGATATGAAAAAGCATCGTCACTTTGAGACACCCATTGAAAAACGGAAGCGTAAGGCAATGGCTCTACAGAAACAAAGGAAAAGACGTTCCCGTTATTAATCTTTATTGCTTTATTGTAATTTTAATTTGTTGTCAATTAGTGTCTTTCTAAGTCTATAACTCATTAAGAAGCTGTTAAGATAACTGTTGTTGAGACGCCTGGGTGCGTCTCCCTAAGACTACTAACAAAAAAAGAACTAAACATCAGCAATTACTAATATTTGGTGAGGTACAAAATTCTAGCTTTTAGGCAACAAGCAACAGCAAAGAAAAAGACAACTGTACCTCACCTAGTAGTAAAAAACCTTATATTTCAAAAATCATATTTATACATCACAATTTTCTGCTAAATTAATCTTAATTTAATAATTGAATTTGACACTATAATTTTGGGAGAGAAAAAAAATGGCTGTAGAGCAGCCGGAACTTATAGATATTTCCCCTTTTATTGACCATTCTTTATTAACAATTACCGCCACCCCAGAACAAGTTTCAAAATTCTGTACGGACGCTGAAAAATTTAAGTTTCCATCAGTTTGCGTATATCCTTACTATGTCAAACAAGTAGCTGAATTTCTCCACGGCAAACATCCAAAAGTTTGTACTGTAATTGGTTTTCCTCATGGTCAAAGTACTGGTAAAGCTAAATTATATGAAGCTTCAGAAGCTGTAGAAAATGGCGCTTCAGAATTAGATGTGATGATTAATTTGAGTCAAATCAAAACAGGCCAAACTAATGAATTACATCGGGAAATTGCGGAAATTTCTGAGGAAACTGGTAAAGCAGTTAAGGCCATTTTAGAGATGGCATTACTTACAGAAGCAGAAAAGCGATTAGCGACAGAAGTTTTAATGGATTCTGGTGTGGCCTTTATTGTTACTAATACGGGATGGTATGGTGGAGCAACGGTGGCGGATGTGCAACTGCTCAAGGAAATGACCAAGACTAATGTGGGAATTAAAGCTGCTGGAGGAATTAAAAGTTATGAGCAAGCAGTGGATCTAATTTCTGTGGGTGCTACTAGGTTAGGTACATCTCGTGGTCTAGAATTGCTCAATCAGCAAAAGGACAAATCCGGATATTGACATTATGATTTTAATAGTTTTGTGGAATGGGTTTTGTGGAATGGGCCTCTGGCCCGTTCTTTATATCCGTTCTTTATATTTTTGGGCAGGCAAGATGCCTGCCTCCACATATTTTTATACTGAATTAAACTAATTTGATATAATAATTAACTATTAAAATTGCGCATCACATCTAGAAAATATTGATAAACTCTATATTTAGTGTAGCACTATAGTTGTTACTTACTGGATATAGTGTTTTGCCTAGATTTTGACGAAGATAAAGCGATCGCCATTAGCTGATATGGCAGTGGAAGGAAAGGGTGACTTTTGACTTTTGACTTCTAACTTCTAACTTCTCCTTCACTTTTGACTTCTAACTTCTAACTTCTTCTTCACTTTTGACTTTTGACTTTTGACTTCTAAACTTCTTCTTCCTTCTTCCTTCTTCCCTCTTCCTTCTTCCTTCTTAAAATATGTCCCGAACCTACAAAGCAACTGGAATAAATCTTAAAGCTATACCCATAGGCGAATCAGACCGTTTATTAACCATTTTGACTCCAGAATATGGTTTGATTCGAGTAGTAGCACCAGGAGTGAGGAAGCCAAAATCCAAATTGGGGGGCAGAAGTGAACTATTTGTCGTAAATCAATTATTAATTTCCCAGGGGCGATCGCTTGATAGAATAAATCAAGCAGAAACCATATTATCCTATGCGGGTCTTAGTCAAAACTTAGGAAAACTAGCAGCAGGTCAATACTTAGCAGAATTAGTTCTCCATCAAGCCTTGAGCGAACATCCCCAAGCAGAACTTTTCTATCTTCTCAGCGAACATTTGGAACGTATCGAAAAACTAAAAAATAAAACCGACCGCCTCTGGCATACCCAACTTATATCATATCTAGCTCATGGCATTTATCATCTATTAGCCATAGAAGGAATTGCCCCCCAAGTACAAATCTGTTGTATTACTGGACGTCCATTACAGCCAAACTTTAATCATCCTAATTGGCAAGTGGGATTTAGTATAGATTCAGGTGGAACCATTAAACTTGCCCATACTTCTGTGATTTCATCTTCACAGCAGCAAGTTAGGATAAATACTATGCTCAATGCCAATCAACTTTCACTATTTCAGCAGTTAGCTCAACCTCAGCTCAACGCTCAGGTAGAACTTACTTCTCATCAAGATTGGGTCATCGTTGAAAAACTTTTAAGAAAATATACTCAATATCATTTGGGTTACTCTATCCGCTCTGCGGCTCTTATCGATACTTATTTAGGATTTGCGTATGGAAATTCTTTTGGTATGGGTAGGAGTCAGGAGACAGGAGACAGGAGACAGGAGTTAGGGGAATGAGCGAGGAGGTAGGAGTAAGAATTGTAAGAGTGATTTTTCTGCCATAATCATCCCAAAATACTAGCTTTTTGAGTTTTTCAGACCAAAAACAGGCGCACTTTTTTTGACTAAAAAAGGCTGAAACCAATATCAGTCAATGCTTTGATATTTAATCAGCAAGCCCTATTTAGAATCTATATCTCCTTTAATAAAAAATGCAATTGTCTGATTCCGAGTTAAATACAACAGAAAAAGAACAAACACAACCAAAAGCAGACCCTATTTCGGCTGCATCCTTAGCAGACATAGAACCCGAACGTGGACTTTTGCCAGTACTGAAAAATGGTAAATTTTTAATCCTCTGGGGCGGTCAAGTATTTTCCCAACTTGCAGATAAAGTTTATCTGGTACTCACGATCGCTATTATTGCTAATCAATTCCAAGCAGCAGACCAAACTATAAGTAGATGGGTATCGGCAATTATGATTGCTTTTACTATTCCTGCGGTGCTATTTGGAGCTGGAGCTGGTGTCTATGTGGATAGGTGGCCGAAAAAGATAGTATTAGTGGCCACTAATTTACTAAGAGGAGGATTAGTTTTGATTCTGCCACTAATATTGTGGCTGTCTAACGATTTAAACCTGGGCAATTTACCTTTGGGATTTTGCTTAATGTTACTTTTAACTTTTCTAGTCTCTACCCTAACTCAATTTTTTGCCCCTGCTGAACAAGCGGTAATTCCTTTAATTGTGGAAAAGCGACATCTACTTTCGGCTAATTCTTTATATACAACGACGATGATGGCTTCTGTAATTATTGGCTTTGCAGTGGGAGACCCATTATTAGAGTTGGCTGATAGTTTAGTAAGTAAAATTGGTGTAGGTGAAGCTATAGGTAAAGAGTTGGTTGTAGGAGGGAGTTACGCGATCGCTGGTTTATTACTAATTTTAATCACAACTGGGGAACAGAAGGACTTAAGTGAAAAGGAACAACCTCATATTTTGGAAGACCTGGGGGATGGCCTAAATTATCTGAAAAATCATCTTCAAGTTCGTAACGCGATTATTCAGCAAATCATTTTATTTTCTATTTTTGCAGCTTTGGCAGTTTTAGCTGTACGTCTGGCAGAGATTATTCCTGGTATGGAGGCTGAAGAATTTGGATTTTTATTAGCTGCTGCTGGCATAGGTATGGCTATAGGCGCTGGAATAGTTAGTCAACTTGGACATTGGTTATCCCATTTCCAACTCAGTCTCATTGGATCTATAGGAATGGCAATTTCTTTGGTTGGTTTGTCCATATTTAACCAACAGTTGTGGGTGAGTATGGGTTTGATTGGTCTTTTGGGAATGTTTGGTGCAATAGTGGGAGTGCCAATGCAAACTACTGTCCAAGCTGAAACTCCTGAAGAAATGCGGGGTAAGGTATTTGGTCTCCAGAATAATGCGGTTAATATTGCTCTTAGTTTACCTTTGGCTTTAGCGGGAGTTGCAGAAACTTTTTTGGGTTTATCGACAGTTCTTCTTGGGTTGGCAGGGGTGGCAATATTAGCAGGTGTTTTCTTCAGTTTCTTTTCTATACCGAATTTTGAGGAGACAGGAGACAGGAGACAGGAGACAGGAGACAGGAGGCAGGAGGCAGGAGACAGGAGACAGGAGACAGGAGACATGGGAATGAGCGAGGAGGTAGAATTCAACAATGAATAATGAATAATGAATAATTACCTCTCCTTGAAAAGAAGAGGATTGACTAATAATGAAAATTTTTCTTTATTATCCCCTTACAAGGGGAGGCTTTAAACCACAATTTTTCGGTAAGAATTGTCCCAGAATTGTTCTGCCCAACTATGCGCCTAAAATACGCTCCATGCATGAGCATGAAGAGCTGAAACAGGCGCACTTTTGACAAAATAAAGATATAGCAGATTCCAAGTATATGAAATATATAACCCATTTGGTATTTTTTCTTAAAATACAAAGTTTTTAGGAAAGCCGTCTTCAGGCTCCTAAAAACTATAAGGGTTCAGGAAGCTGAAAAATTGACTGCCAGAATCATAAAACCCGGATGGGTATTAATTACAATTGGGTGTTAAACTATTCTGGTACATTATTGATTATGCACCTAATTTCTATACGGAATCTCCGTCACGATCTAGCACCACATCAGCATGATGTTCAAAACCAAGTCAATGCTTGGTATGCAACTGTTAAAAGTGCTAAGTGGAAAAATTTAGAAGAAGTTCGCAGAATTTATCGAGATGCTGAAGCTGTAGGAAATTTTACGGTTTTTAATATTAAAGGAAATAGTTACCGTTTGATTGTTGGAATTAATTACGAAAATCAAACTATGTACTATAAATACTTTTTAACCCATGCTGAATATGACAAGAACAAGTGGAAAGATGACCCTTACTTTTGACGAGATATATTATCGTAATTTACTAATCAAATTTACTCCAAAAGTTATAGAAACAGAACTAGAATACGAAGCATATTTGGCAGTATTAGAAGAGTTTACTTTTGCTAAAAATCTCACCCAGGAGGAAAAAGCTTTATATAAATTGTTAGTTTTGTTAGTAGAAAACTATGAAACTGAAAATTATCCGATGACACCGGTAGAGCCTTACGAAATTTTACAGCATTTAATAGTAGCAAGCGGAATTAGTCAACAAGATTTAGTGGGAATTATTGGTTCTGATGAGGTAGTTTCTCAGCTTATGGATGGTAAACTTTCTTTGAATAACTGGCAGTCAAAAGCTCTAGCAGATTATTTCCAAATCTCTCCAACTATTTTTCAATTGTAGGTCTTAGTTAATGGATAAAGTTGATTTCGATAGATTCTCCTAGATACCATATAATTGCAAATACGTCAAACGAGCGTATAGGTAACTTGAAAAAATTAGTTCGTCATCCTTAAATCAATATGAGGCGATCGCCTGTCTAAGCAACTAAATCATAAGTGTTTCAGGCTGTAAAATATTTTTAGGTAATAAAAACCCTTGGATTATTGTTCATTTATACTATCACGGAAAGGCTGAAACTATTGAAACTATGTTGGCGATTTCAGGAAATTTTTCCTATTTTTTGTCAGAGATTGATGACAAAGTTGAAAATTTTAAAATCAGAAGTTCAGATTGATAATTAAAACTTTTCACAAGTAGCGATCGCTGAAGTCAGGAATGAGGATTAAATGAAATACAGAGAGAAAAAAGCAAACATTAAGTATACCGACTTCTGACTTTTAATGCCTGACTTATGACTAATAACTAGCTTATCTAACTTTTTAGATAGCAAGTGGTATTATTTACAAACTGAGGCGTTTTTGTCTATAGCAATTCTAAATAGGTTGCGGGTAATCAAAAAGTAAATAAAAAAATTAAAACTCTTACCTGTTCCCTGTTCCCTGTTCCCTAAAAAGCAGTAAGATTTTTGACACGAATAAAATAGGATTGCTATATCAATGATAAAATCTCTCAAAAATAATATCTGCCTATTCATCTGAATGCATATTGCTTGGCTTGGAAAAAAATATCCTTTTTGTGGCAACGTTACCTACTCTAGAGAAATAACCAATGCTCTATTAGACCGGGGCTATCAGGTTAGCTTTCTTCATTTTGCTACTGAAGATAATGAACCTGATAAATGGCCAAGATTTCATGAAGTGTCTCTACCTTGTATCTACAAATCTCAGGGTTACACCATACCTAGTCTTAAATCTAGCAAAGTTTTGAGTGAGGCTTTACAGAAACTCAAGCCTGATATTGTTCATGCTTCTTTAACTCTTTCTCCTCTTGATTTCTTACTGCCTGAAATTTGCGAAGAGCTAAATATTCCTTTAGTTGCTACTTTTCATGCCCAGTTTGATAGTAAACCGCGCAATATAAAATCGGGGACTCAATTTTTGGCTTATCAGTTATATGCTCCTTTTTTGGCACATTATGACCGAGTTATTATTTTTTCTGAAATACAGAGAGATTTTTTGGTGAAATTAGGAGTCCCTAGTCAAAAGGTAGCAGTAATTCCTAATGGGGTTGATATAGATAAATATTCTCCTGGTATGTCTAGTCTCAAGGCTGAGTTAAATGCTCAACGTATATTCCTATATTTAGGTCGTATTTCCACAGCTAAGAATGTTGAATCTCTACTTAAGGCTTGGAAACATTCTGATATGGGAAATGGTAGCCATTTGATTATTGTTGGTGATGGACCATTAGCTGCTTCTTTGCAAATGTTTTATAGCGATGTGAAGGGAGTTAGTTGGTTTGGATATGTGAGTGATGAACAACGACGGATAGAAATTTTTCGTGGTGCGGATGTGTTTATTTTACCTTCTTTGGTTGAGGGTTTGTCTTTGGCTTTGTTGGAAGCAATGTCTTGTGGTTTGGCTTGTTTGGCGACGGATGCGGGTGCTGATGGTGAGGTGTTGGAGAATGGTGCGGGTATAATTTTAAATACTCATAATGTTACTACTCAGTTGCAAACTTTATTGCCTTTGTTTAAGGATCATCCTGAGTTAACTAGTATTTTGGGTCAAAAAGCGCGTCGGAGAGTTTTAGAACGTTATACTTTGAGTGGAAATATTGCTCAATTGGAAATGCTTTATGGCGAAGTTTTGCGAGAGAGAAATCTAAAGTTAAGTAGTTTTATTTAGACCCACATTCCAGACTATTCATAACAAGTATCAATACTTGCTAAAACCTTAACAAATATCGATCCAATCTCTTGAGAAATCCAGGATTTAAAAAGTCTATTATTAGCCGTGGATTTTTCATTTTTCTGTCTTAAATAAACGTCGAGTAGAACTGCTTATATCTCTAAAGTATTTCAAGGTAATATTATTATCAAGAAAAAATTTAATTATTTC
Organism: Okeania sp. SIO2B9; assembly: GCF_010672505.1. Classification (NCBI taxonomy): domain Bacteria; kingdom Bacillati; phylum Cyanobacteriota; class Cyanophyceae; order Oscillatoriales; family Microcoleaceae; genus Okeania; species Okeania sp. SIO2B9. The sequence continues at coordinate 15,818 of NZ_JAAHGK010000029.1, forward strand.
ATTACTACCAACATTTTTTGAGGTGTTGATAATATATTGATTGTGAGCAACCATTTCAATCTGAGTATATGATATTTCTTCAAGTAAATCCATTAATTCATTTTTTGATAGGTTACAACTTAATTCAAAGGCATTTTCTTCCCTATCTTCACCAAAATTTTTTAATTTACCATTGTAAACTACAGAACCCTCTTTGATAAAAATAATATTATCAGTGACATTTTCAACTTCATGTAAATGTTGTGAACTCAAAAGTATAGTTTTGGGATGAGCAAAAGAATCAGCTAAATATCTTAAATCCTGTAAGAATAGTAACTGAGTATTAACATCAAGATTTGCTAAAGGTTCATCTAATATTAAAAGTTGAGGATTACAGACTAATGCTTTAGCTAATGCAAATCGCATTTTAAAACCACCAGAAATCTCATTCCAACTTGCATTTTTATACTTATCTAAACCAAGTCGCCAGAGAATAAAATCAACTTCATCTTCATTTTCTTTTCTTCTAATACCATGAATAGCTGCTGCAAAATGCAGATTATCAACTAGGGTTCCTGTCCATTGTGGCAACTCTTGAGGAACGTATGCTATTTGTTGTTTGATTTTGTACCAAGATTTATCTTTTGATTTTGTCAAACAACAAATAGCATACGTTCCT
>NZ_JAAHGK010000290.1:0-6661 GCF_010672505.1 Okeania sp. SIO2B9
TAAAAATACATACAGCAATTTCCGAAGCTATGAGGTAGAGTTTTTTTGATTCTTTTGTGTTCCCTGTTCCCTATTCCTTGTTCCCTCAAACCTAAAATTTTGTACTTCATAAAAACGGTAAAAGCTTTATAAATAAAAGGAGTATAAAACGTATGAATTCCTCAATTTATAGTATTGCAATTGAATCCACTGCTGGAATTGCTAGACATTATTTTATTTCGTCTGACGGAACATTTGAAAATTCAATTGGATGGGGTCCTCTAGGAATTGAATATCAAGGAAAAGAGGCAGAATTAACAGTTGAACAAGAACAACGAGCTTGTGAATATTTACACAAATTTGGCAAGTACAATATTCATACTAATAATTGTGAAATGTTTGCTTGGTATGTGATTACTGGAAGACGTTATTCTGGGCAAACTCAAGAAAAAATTCATACTGCAATTGGAGCTAAAATGGTTTCTCTTGTACAACCTGTTTTGACACCTCGAGAAATAGTTAATTATCAATATGAAAAAGCAATAGTTTATAAATTTAATGAAGAACTAGAAAAAGTAAAACTTGCTCGGTTAAAATCAGAGCAAACAATGCGTGATGATTTTTGGAAAAAAAGAGATGCCAAGGAAAATTAGATTTGAGAGTGATTTAATTTCCTAAAGCTGATAGCTGACTGCTGAATGCTTAGATGCTAAGATAAATCAATATCCTACAAATAGAAAAAAATACTATTTTAAAGATGATAACTGTCAAAGAAGCTAGAGAACAAGCATTATCTTTTCTTAGTAACCAAGGACTTGAAAGAGAATTTATTGAAAATGCCTCAGTCAAACTTGATGATGCCGAAAAATTGATTAATATTAGCCGTCAAAAAAATCATCAAAAAATATTAGAAATTGGCACGTTTGTCGGAGTTTCCACTGCTGTATTAGGATTGTGTCTACCAGAGTCAAAAATTGTTTGTGTCGATGCCGATCTTCCTGTAGAACTTCTCAATCTTCTTTGCGTTAAACAATTTGAAATTAAAAATAAACAAACTCATTTATATTTTGTTGAAAAAGTGCTTAAACACTTTGAATTTTTGACAAGATTTACCTTAAAACGAGGTTTTTTTTCTTGCGGTTTTCCCAACCAAGAAGATTTAGATAAAGTTGTAAATTATGGGATTAACCTTGAAGACAGAGAAATTATTGGTCGAGAAGTATGTGAAGAATATGGACCATTCGATCTAGCATTTCTGGATGCAGATCATAGAACGGAGGCGGTCAAACAAGACCTAACACTACTTTCTAGTTATATTAAACCAGAAGGAACAATAATTCTTCATGATGTTGGTTTAGATTATTGGGGACAACAAGTACGACAAGGTGTGGAATTGTTCTTAAAAGAACATCCTCAAAAAAAATTTAATGTTGAAGGTGAAATTGGCTTTATCTCTTAACGTTTTGTCAGCAACGAATGATTCTTAAAACTTACAGCAGTTTTGGAGTTGATGAGGTACAAAATTTTAGGACTTTAGGTAGGGAGTAGGGAAAAAAATATTCATCTTAAAACTGTACCTCACGCTTCCTAAAAAGTGCTGTAAAATTGGGTCAAAAATTCCAGATACCGAGTATCAAGCATTGTTTTAGTCAGATACTCGGTTGATTTTTTATATCTTAATCTTTCTCAATATCAAATTTTATAGCAATGAGCGCTGGTATCTTTACAAATCGCAGGAGGGGCTAAATAGCTAAAAGTCTTATATTATCGGCAATTTACTCCCCCAGATGAGCTGTTGCCTGTTGCCTGTTGCCTGCGCACAGCGCTATAGAAGCTACATATAGCAAAGAACGAGTTGGTATTTGACTTATGCTAGTGTTTTTCCTAATATTTCCTATTCCCTTATTACAACTTTCAATAAATCATTTTTATTTGTAACTCAAATAAAGTCATAATCAGAAATGGTCAATCTTAGTCATCGATACAAACCGAAAATTCCCTTGCTCAAAGTGAAGTTCTAAAGAAAATGAAAACTTTCCTGATCAAAGCAAAGTTCTCAAGAATAAGCTATAAGTAATAATACAATGAGGGGTATAGCCCCTCGCTGCGATGACAAATTTATCAAGGATGTCCAATGCTAAAGACTTTTCCCATTGATACAACGCGAAATATCAATCCTCTCAGCAATAACTTCAGAGTCAACAATTTCAACAGATATACCGTAGCCATTCCTGACGATGAAATGACTGAATCAGAATTCTTACAACTCTCAACAATGCCTAGTTGTATTAGCCTTGACCTAGAAAATTTAAAATCCTTTGAAGTAGTAGACCATCAGTTTAAAAATTGGGGCCTAACTTTCTCTAATGCAATTGCGATTGAACCATCAAACCCTGCTTTTGCAGTGCCTCCAGGCGTCAAAGTCTTAATGGGAGCGCCAAAAAGTGGCCTAATAGAAATTCACTTTAAATCTCCAGTCAAGTTTGTCAGTGGAGTAGTCACCAGTTCTCGCCGAACAGTCTTATCAGCTTATAATCAAAATGAAGAACTTCTGGCCAAAGACGAAACCTCCGCCTCAAACTTACTTAACTCTAATTCACATATTTCCCCAAATGCTCAATTAACTGTGAATGCCCAGAACATTCACAAAGTTAGTTTCTACGCTTTTGAGGGTCAACTAATAGTTGTTGATTTGAAGTTTGGCTTCTGAAACTCCCCAAAAGTTCCATCGAGCTTCAAGATTTGAGAACTTGTCCTAACTTTTCTTAAAAGTGCTATGATTGACTAGTATCCTGGCTAAAGTGCAGGAAATTTTATATAGTGTCAAATCCCAATCCTCTGTCCATATTTGTCCCCTGGTTACATTTTCACCAACCTCCGATTTGGAATAATGGTCAACTACAGGGCAACTTAGAAAAAATGCTTGGCAGTGAAGAAAACTCTGAAGAGCATTGGAATGCTCAATGGTTTGCTCAAGCATACAAAAATCCTGCCCGTTATGCGAAACAACTCATACAAGAAGGTCATCAACCCCGGATGATGGTAGATTACTCTGGAGTATTGCTCGAAGAAATGGCCAAACTTTCTACCAATGGCATTTTTTCTCATCTTCACGTTGATAATGAACCAGTAGGAGATGTGATTAGTCTCTGGCGAGAAGTTCTCACAGAATATTCAGACACAATAGAATTTACTGGTAGTGCATATAGTCATTGCTATTTTCCGGCCACTCCTGAACGAGACCACGAAGCTCAAATTATGGAATGGCGACGAGTCTTTGCCGATTTATTTGGGACAGAGGCACTATCGCGGATAAGAGGGTTTTGGTTGCCAGAGATGGGTATGACAGGAGACCCTGCTGAAGCATTAAAATTTGTGCGTCTGTTGAAGAAGTGCGGTTATGAATGGATTATTTTACCTAATGCAGCGTTGGAACATCCTGAAGGTTGGAGTACGCCAGAGTTAGAAAATCGAGTGCATTGGTTGGTGGTAGAGTCAGGTGGTGAGTCGGAACGTATTCTCTGTGTGGTTAGGGATACGGATATGGGTATTCGACAGCAAAGTGGTCAAAATGCTGATGGTTGTATTAGTGATGTCCGATATCGTGGGCAAGAAGTGGGAATGAAATCGCCTGCTTTGGTAGTGCCGACTTCTGATGGGGAAAATGGTAATGTGATGATGTTTGAATATTTTAAGAATTCTTTTGCTCCTCTATTTCGGGAGAGCGATCGCTGGTCTGATGTAGGTTTTCTGACTGTAAGTCAATATATCGATACATATTTATCAGAGGGTTCAGTGACAGAGGTAAGACTTAAGTCAACCGGGGGTTCGTGGATCGGCGGTCATCAGCAATGGCAAGAGGGAGACCTTAGACAACAGGTATTGGCAGCAGTTGAAAAGTTGAGTCAAGATTATGCCAAGGTTGTAGAGTCTGGTAAGGGGTCTGCTGAAAAAACTAGAGCGTTATTGTTATGTGAAACCAGTTGTTTTGTTTATTGGGGTTCTGATTTTTGGGCAGAGCAGGCAAAGTTATTTATTGAGTGGGCAAGAGCAATGTTATAGAACCTGCTTGAGATATTTTTAATTTAAAAAGACAGAGCGAAGTTTGGGTAAGTTTAGTAGAACGGAGACCAGAATAGAATATTTCACAATTACTCCTGACTTCTGAGAACTGACTTCTGAGGACTAACTCCTGACTATTAGCTCAACTCAAGCAGATTTTTTTCAGTCCAACTGTGATTAAATATTAATTCATAAATGCGGTTATGAATTTTCAGCAAATCATTTTGCTTAATTACCAGTCCTGATAAACATAATTCTTTTTCTTCTGGAATGTTTGTTCTCATTATCTCTTTTTGCTCTAATAATTGTTGATAAATTTCGAGCATTTGTCTTCTATTTTTACTATGAAAAATACGATCGCGTATTGTTTTTAAATGTTCTGGTTCATCTTGACTTTCCCAATTTTTCAGGATTTTTTCTTGTACTAAGTTTTCTATCCACTTAGCTTCACCATTGACTGGAATTGGTATTTCTGAATTACGAATTAATTGACATAGTTTTTGAGTTAAAAAAGGTTGTCCTCCAGTCCAGTTTAATATTTCTTGCAGCATGGTTTGAGGATTACTAACTTTTTCTGTTATTCCATATAATAAAGGTTGTGCTTCATGTTTTTTGAAGCTTTCTAGTTCAATTGTTTGACCAATGTTAAAAGGGGTTCTTCTCATATCAGTCATTAATTCTGAAGGAGTTGCTACCCCAAAAAAAGCAAAGGCGAGATTCTGGTATATAGATTCTGGATGAATCATTCGTTTATTGTAGCAAGAGCGTATCAGGGCAAAAAAGTCATTTACTGGAAATTTCAAGCTTAAAATTGTATCAACTTCATCAAGAAAAATGAAGACTTTTTTGATAGATTCATCGTTTTCATTATTCAGTTCAACTAATAAAATATCTTCAATAAATTGACTTAATCTTTGTACCGGAGAAATATCTAATCTGTCATTCCACCAAGTTTTTAATTTGATTAAGTTAAATTTTTTCATTAAACGAAAACTTCGCAATAGATCCACTGCTAATCCTTTATACCATTGTTCTACGGTGACATTTTCACTGCCAATTTGAGTTAAATCTATTGCGGCACAATGATGTCCTTCATGGTTGAGATGGTGGATCATTCTGACCATCAGACTAGATTTTCCCATTTGTCGGGCATTCAAAATATAACAAAATTCACCCTGTTTTAAGGCTTGATAGAGGGAGCGATCGGCTTGCCGGACTACATAAGTAGGGGAATTATTGGGCAAACTTCCACCTACTTTATAATTAAAATCAGAGGTTGGTTTGCCAGTTTTTAGTAGTTCATTTTCAAAGATTAGTTCTGCTTGAGTTGCTTTGAGAACTTCTAAGGTTTGAGATAGTTCTTTTGTGCGTTCTTCTACTCTTTGTTCTAGGGTTTGATAAAGTCGGGAATTGTCGATAGAAATTGCTGCTTGAGCAGATAAAATGTTTAATAGTTCGACTCTTTCTGAGGTGAATGTATCTGTGGTTAAATTATTTTCTAAATAAACTATTCCGCTTAATTGACTTTGATTAATTAGGGGAGTGCAGAGAATTGATTTACTTTTTGTGGCGATAATATAGGGGTCATTAATAAATTGTCCTTGGTTAGCTGCGTCGTTGAGTGCAATATTTTCTTGAGTGCGAATTACATAGTTAATAATGGTAGTTGGTAATATGGGAATTGATGTTTGAGGGTCTGTAGATTCGATGGGAATTGATTGTAAAATTGTTACTTCGTCGCTGTTTATTTTTCCTTGAGCTTCTATAACCCAATTTCCTTGATGGTAGAGAATTAAAAATCCTGTTTGTGCTCCAGCATTTTCGATGGTAATTTTCATTAAATTGTGCAGGAGATTTTCCAGCTTAATTTCACCAGAAATTGCTTGAGATGCTTTCATTACTGTGGTTAAGTCGAGAATTTCTCCATGATTACCGGAGGTAGAAATAGTTGTACTAATACCTTTTGATTTATTTTTATTTGCTACTCCTAATAAATATTGGGGATATTCCTCTTCTAATTGTTTGACTTTAGCTTTTGCTCCCCAACGGATGTAACAATGATGGGCATTTCTGAGGTAAAATTGACCTATTTCTTGTCTGTAAAGGGCAAGATAAAATTCTGCTGCTCGTTCATAAGCTAAAGCTTCTTCATGGATAAATTCATATTTTTTTGCTCCTTGAATGGCGCGATCGTACAGTTGTTGCGCTTGTAAAGTTTGTCCTAATACTCGTGCTTTTTCTGCTTCTACTAAATCGTATTTGTGCTGGAAGTTTTCTGAGCAATTTCCAGTCCACATTTTCATGCTTTCCTGATTTTTTTCTACTTGTTTGAGTAATTGTTTCTGTTTAATTGGATCTGAATTATGGTAATTAGCTAGGAAAGTAAGAGATGAATAGAAATTCTGCTGAGGTGCAGGCAAGTATTTGGAACAAGCATCAATATTTTTTTGAGCTTTGATTGGATAATTAAGGGCTTTATCGTATTGTTTGAAAAAGTAAAGTAGAAATATTTTTGCAAAATAAGCTATAAATAACAACCATGTATTTTTATTTTCACTCCAGTCATCTAAATACGATTCTTCTATTGATAAAGAATCACCAATAACAATAAAATCTTTTT
>NZ_JAAHGK010000291.1:0-6656 GCF_010672505.1 Okeania sp. SIO2B9
GGTTTTGCAGCAACTATCAGGGTTGGTTGTGTTTAGATAATTTTATATAGGAAAAGTAGCTTTTATGGATGATTTTAGTCGTCAAAGGTTACCCAGTGATTTAATCACAGATAAAACTCAAACACCTTTTAATATTGGTAAGGCAATTGAACTACATGGATTTGAGTTTCAAGAAGCAAAACCTTTAGCTTTAGGATTAGAGGAAAAAGTAAATAATCCCCAGGAAGCTCTCAAAGAAATATTAAACTGGTCTGGCGGACAACCTTTTCTCTCTCAAAAATTATGTCAGTTAGTTGTACAAAATTTAGCCGATGGTATGACAAACTATAGGTCAATTCAACAATTAGTTCAAACCAGAATTATTAATAACTGGGAAGCTCAAGATGAACCACCTCATCTCAGGACAATTCGTGATCGCCTGCTTAAAAATAAGCGCTGCATAGGTCAAATATTGGGCATCTATCAACAAATTTTACAACAGGGAGAAATTGTGGCAAATGGCAGTGTTGAACAAACAGAATTAAGGTTATCAGGATTAGTAGTTCAGGAACAAGGAAAACTCAGAATTTATAACAAAATTTATCAACATATTTTTTCTCATAAATGGTTAGAAAGACAATTAGAGCAACTGCGTCCCTATGCTGAAAATTTGAATGCTTGGGTTGCTTCTAACTATCAAGACGAGTCTCAACTTTTGAAAGGTGAATTATTACAAAAAGCTCTATCTTGGTCTAGAAATCATAGTCTTAGTGAGGTTGATTATTACTTTTTAGGCTCTAGTCAAGAACTGGAAAAGTTGAAAGTAAAACAAATATTAGATATCAAAGAACAAGAAAGTATTATCCTAGCTGAAGCCAATAAAACTTTAATCCAAGCTCAACAAAAATCTAAACGAATAGTAAGTGTCGGCACTGTAATTTTAATTATCTCACTATTAGCAGCAACAGTAGTGGGGTTACAAGTAAAACGAGCTAACCGAGAATTAGCAGAAGCTAGTATATCTCTAGAAAGTTTTTCTGCAAAAGAAGTCTATAATAACATCAGTCCATTTGATGCGTTACTGTCAGCATTAAAAGTAGGAAAACAACTGCAACAGTTAGAAAAATCAGCCCCAGTTAGATTAGATAGACGTACAGAAGTCTTGAATACATTAAGATTTGTAGTTTCTGGTATTAGAGAGCAAAATCGCCTTCAAGGGCATCTCGACAGGGTGACAAGAGTGAATTTCAGCCCCAATGGCAAAATTATTGCTTCTGGTAGTGAGGATAAAACAATAAAGCTATGGAATATTCAAGGCAAACTGCTAAAAACTCTCAAAGACCATAGAGACCATATCTCAGGAGTTAGTTTCAGTCCAGATAGCAAAACTTTAGCATCTGCTAGCAGAGACGGTACTATAAAACTGTGGAATGTGGACAACGGTACTCTACTGAAAACCATCCTCGCCCACAATAACACTTGGGTGAGAAGCGTCAGTTTCAGTCCAGATGGGGAACTCCTGGTTTCTTGTGGTTCAAGAGGTTGGGTAAAATTCTGGAATGTCAAAGATGGTACTTTGGTCAGAAAAATTCCCGCTCATCGTACTCCCAATGGTCGTTATTATGCAGTTACTCATGTCAGTTTTAGTCCAGACGGTACTATAGTTGCTTCTACTAGTTTTGACAATAAAATTAAACTCTGGAAAGTTGAAGATGGTAGTTTGCTCAAAACTCTTAAGGGTCATAGAGACGAGGTAAGGGTTGTTACTTTTAGCCCTGATGGTAAAACTTTAGCTTCCAGTAGTGCTGACAAAACCATTAAGTTGTGGGATGTTGAAAATGGTATTGAAATTAAAACTCCTACCCCCAGAGGTCACCGTGGTACAGTCTGGGGTGTCAGTTTTAGTCCTGATGGTAAAACTCTGGTTTCTTCTGCTGAAGATGGTTTGGTGAAACTCTGGAATTTGGAGGAAAAGGGAATTGAACCACAAATTTTCCGAGGTCATGTTGGCATAATTAGGAGTGTTACTTTTAGTCCTGATGGTAAGATGATAGTTTCTACTGGTAGCGACCATACTGTTAGGTTGTGGAATGTAGAAGGTCTAGAAGGTACAGAACCAAGAACTTTTACAAATAATCAAGGTGATGTATCAGTTGTCAGTTTCAGTCCTAATGGCAAAATTCTGGCTTCTGCTGATACTGACAATACTATCAAACTATGGAATGTGGCAGATGGTACTTTACTGATAGTTCTCAAAGGTCACAGTGGAGATGTCTTTCATGTTAGCTTCAGTCCGGATGGTAAATTTTTAGCTTCTGCTAGTCTCGATAATACAGTTAGACTGTGGAATGTGAAAAATGGTACTCTAGTACAGACCTTTAAGGGTCATAGTAGGTCTGTTTATGCTGTTAGTTTCAGTCCGGATGGAAAGATTTTAGCTTCTGCTGGCGATGACCGTACTGTAAAATTATGGCGACTCACTGATCAAGTATTTTTGCAAAGTCTTAAGGGTCATCTCCGCTCAGTTAGGAGTGTCAGTTTCAGTCCGGATGGTGAAGTTTTAGCTTCTGCTGGTTTTGACCATCGGGTAATTTTGTGGAGTGTCGAAGATGGCAGGATGTTGAAAGTTTTGGATCGGGGTAATCTTAACTTGGTTGCTGTTAGTTTTAGCCCAGATGGCAAGTTACTTGCTTCCAGTGGTGGTGATGCTGCTGTGAAGTTATGGAATGTGGCGGATGGTACTGAGGTGCGAACTCTCGAAGGTCATGGAAGTTGGGTGAGAGATATTGATTTTAGTCCGGATGGTAAAATAGTTGCTTCTGCTGGTTTTGATAGAAAAGTGATTTTGTGGAATGTGGCGGATAGTACTGAGGTGCAAACTCTTGAGGGTCATCTGGGTCGGGTTTTTAGTATTAGTTTTAGTCCAGATGGTAAGTTACTAGCTTCTGCTAGTGAAGATGGTACAGTTAAGCTATGGAATTTGACTTTGGATATTGAAGATTTTATGGAGTTGGGTTGTCAATGGTTGAGGGATTATATTGTTACTCAAAATCAGGATGAGGAGATACAAAATATTTGTAGAGACTACTGAACAGGTTGTTTTAATAATTATTGACAACGGCGATCGCACCCTAGAAGTGGCGTGACTTGAATTATCTATCCCACACTTTCAGCTAAAACCTAATACCTACTACCTAACAGCACACTTATCCAACTTTTTCGCCATCCCCTCAGCATGACTCCACCATTTTTGACCTCCTGCCCAAATTCGTGAAGGTAAATGACCAACTGGTGCCCAACTTCTAAACTTAAATCCGCGATCGCGAAAATGCAAATTATAAGTCAACCAACCTACCTGACTACAAAACTCTCCATAATCTTTATCCACACTTTCATAAATCTGTTTTTGCACGCTAAACCCAAACTTCCCCTGACTATACTTCACCCAGAGGCAATCAATAGTCAGCAAATCTTCACAAGGCAAATTATCAATATCATCCCTAAACAAATAACTTTTTCTCCTCTTCCCCAAAGCATCACATAAAACTCCCCAGGTTTCCATATCTGCTTCCCGCCACTTTTGCACTGCCAACAAATACTGCAATTTCCTATACTTTACCCCCACTGCTGAAATTAACTGATTTTCATCGAGTGCCATAACTTGGGGAATAAACCTTCCTACCAAACTCCGGACCGATGGCAACACAGACAACTTTTGATTTACTAACGCCAAAGACTCAACATTTTTCACAGGTCGCCTAACAATATTAGACCTAGACTCCAACACCTCCAAAACTTGTTCCGCTGTCTGATAGCGTTGACTCACAGAATTTTGCAATAATTTATCTAATATATTGCCCAGACTTTGACTCACACTACCCCCACTAGGCAAAAAATCTCGCCATCTCCAACAGTCATTGATGACATCGAACATATCCCACGGTGCAACATCCGTCAGTAAATGAATGCAAGTTACGCCCAAACTAAATAAGTCACTTGCTGGCAATGCTTTCCCTCTGGTTTGCTCCGGTGCCATATATTCTGGACTACCAATAATGGTACCAGTGCGAATTAAAGCAGTACCCGTCAGCAACTTCGCTACGCCAAAATCAATTAATACAATTTCCCCCACTTTTCCTAATTTTTCCAGTTGATTTTCTCCAGGTAGGTGGGGTGGTTTTTGATAGTTAATAGGTGGAGAAATACGACGAATAATATTTTCTGGTTTTATATCCCGATGAATAATTTGATGTTGATGAATAAACTGCAATACTGGCAGTAAACTTCGCAAAAATTGCCATATTTGTTCTTCGTTAAATACCCCCTGTTGTTGTAATTCTTGCTTCAGTGTCAAACCCTGAATATATTCCTGCACCAAATACAAATTTTGATTGTGTTGGAAGTGAGCTAACAATAAAGGAATTTGTGGATGTTGCCCCAACTGTACTAACCGCATCACCTCTCGCCGAAATAATCTTGCTGTTGTGTGATGACTTTCGGGGTCTTGGGTAGGACATGAAAGTTGCTTGAGAATACATGGGAGCTTCAGAGGATGTTTTTCATCTACGCCCAAAAATGTTTTGCCAAAACCTCCCTGACCAACTTTTTTCAGAAGACGATAGCGTCTGTGGAGGAGTAGGGGCGATCGGCAACTCTGGCAAGAGCTTGCTGTATCTGGATTTTCAGGATTGGGACATTGAGGGTTAACACAATAACTCATTGAGGGGTTGGTTTTAGATTTTAGATTTTTGTCTAGGGGGTTTACAAATATAATTTAGTAATGCTATAGTAGTTTACTGTAAGAAAAATATGTATGGCGAGCGTGGCCAAGTGGTTAAGGCAGTGGTTTGTGGTTCCACCATTCGTGGGTTCGAGTCCCATCGTTCGCCCTTTTTAATATTATAAAGTCTTAAAGGCTCTGACAAAAACTCAAATAAAAATTGACAACTTTGGTAGGGTGTAGACATCTACAACCCTAAAATTTATTTATTCTTATTGTTCTCCATCGTCGGACACAGGGAATTGTTGACTTAACTCCTGAACAGTTTGTTGAATCACACTCAACTTCTCATCTATAGAAGCTAAAATTTCCTTGGGGTTATTATCAGTAGGTTCTTTTTCAACATACTGCACTGCTTCTTTTGCCCAGTTGCGGATACCTATGGGAGCAAATGCTTTGAAAGTATCTTTTACTCTGTCGTTGGACTCAGGAGCTTCAAAAGCATAATATTCAATGATTTTGGCTATTATTACGTCTGAAAACTTTGTATGACCTTTGATCCACTTATCTCTGCTCGCTAAATCTGCTTTTGTATACCAACCAAGAAGTTGATAAATCTTATCTTGTAAATCTTTTTTTAATCCCGAGTTTCCAGTACCACATAATTTCGCTGTAGCGTTAAAAGTGAAATAAGCTTTGTCATCTCTTTCGCTGTAAGTAACTTCCTTCAGTATTGCTAGTGCATAAATCATCTCTCTAGAAGGGTAGCTTTTAACCATAGCAGTTTCTCTGATAGTCGGTAAAATTTCCCTCAGTATCCAGCGCTTAAATTCCTTCTCTCCTAAGGAATTCATTATTAACTCATATAGCCCAAATTCGGAAGTAACAATAATTTCTTGTTCGTCGTATATTTTTGCGTAATTTTGTCCTCATCGCTCAACCTACCATCAGGTATTTTTAAAATATCACAAATATCTTCCACAACAAAATAAGGTTCGTCACCGTCTCCAAAAATAACACGCACTTTATTGGAGTTGAAATTGTAAGTAAGCATAGGTTTTTTCTGTTAATTAATTAATTAATTGATTAAGGATTCAATTTCTCCTTAGCCATTAACCATTTTTCCATAGTGTGGAGGTATTGCTCAAAAATGAACCCAATTGAACTGGAGTAGCAGCATCTCAAAAAGGATGAATGTTCGGGTCAAAAGGAACCCGGTTTTGAGAATAAACCTTATGTTTTAACAACAGACATTATTAATTTTCTTACTATAAAAGTTGCATCCCTTTTCCTTAAAGTATTTTTTAATTTAAACACTGTCTATATGAGAGATTCTTGTTACTGATAGCTGTTTACGCAGCATTACGCAGGAAATTATTATGTTATTTTTCCACAAAAAATTTACTCTTTCTCATCTTGAATATTTTCAGCAACCTGTTCAATTTATGCCATTTCATCGATCATTTGTTTTGGTGTTCGTTTCTGAGAATTTTGAATATAATTTAACTTCATTTATTCCAATAAATCAGACAGTAAAGACTGCAGTTCATGCAATGTTGCTTCATCCTGAAGTTCTTGACGTAAAGCATCTTGAAATTGTTTAGCTAAACTGTCAAAAAGTTCCCTTTAAAGGACTAATTTTATTCTCAAAAAAATCTATTTCCTGAGTAACATTTTTTGACATTAAATAATCGATACTCCAGAAAGTTACAAAAGCTTTTCTTGTAGATTCAATCCTCACTCGTTTACGCATTCGTCGTTGAATTTTGGCAAAAGTGGCAAACTTATTACCTGCTATAAATGGGTCATCTTCTATTAAGGCCACACTCTCACTGCGTCAAGAAGTTAATAAATCTTTTGTAGTTGGGTCTAGGAGTCCTTTTTCTGGTAGTTGTGCCACCAATTGATTCACAGTAACAAGATAATTATCCGTCTGAATATTAGGTTCTATACCTTT
>NZ_JAAHGK010000292.1:0-6644 GCF_010672505.1 Okeania sp. SIO2B9
GCATAACTTTGTACTGTGGCATAACTTTTAATTGTTCGACTACCTCATCAATGACAGACAAACTCATTAGACTTCTCCTTTGCTGAGTAGAGATTAAAATATAGTAATCAAGGAAACGCCAATTAATTTGACTTTATGATAAAAATACTGCACTTCAAACAATATTGCATAAATTATAATTTACTGATGATGTGATTATTTATTTGCATTAAATCCTACTACTTATAAAAACAATGTCAAGAGAAAATATAGCAACTGTTGTAAAAATTTTAGAGTCTCTTTCTGATGAGCAGCAGGAAAGAATTTTTGAGCATTTACGAGAATATATTGCAGATTTTCAAATTGGTATTAAAGTAGGATAAATCTTTTGAAAAAACCCAAAGCAAGTTAGTAGTAGCAGCGAGACAGGCGAAACAGTAAATTGCTGAAGGAAAAGGGCAAACAATTGACTATGATAAGTTATGAAGTCTGTTACCTTACCATCTTTTTGGGAGGAATATCATGGTCTTTCCCTACTTGTTGCTTTATTCACAAAAGTGTCTCTCAAGTGATACAAGAAAGTCTCTAACTTCAACAAGAATGTTCTTCAGCACATGAGAACGGTTACTGTCTTTCAATCCGAAAGCTTTGGCAATCTTTTTGTAATTGTCGCCCTTACGATGAGTCACGCTAGCTGAACGAAGTTCTTGCAAATTTCTCAAGAATTTTATCTGCTGCTCATAGTTTGGATATTGATGAGCTTTGAGGAACTGCTGGAATTTAGATATTCCCTTTATTTCGGTATTACCTACTGGTGTTGCCTTAACAATTTCCCTCTCATTTAGAGAATCAATCAAAATCTTTGTCAGAGCAAGAACCTGTGAATCAAATTCTGCCTGACTATTTGTCAGGGGAATGCGCAAAGTTTCAAAAAGATACTGGTCTGATTCAGCTAATTCCCGAAAAAGACTCCATCCCATAGATTCTTTCCAATTCTTAGAAAACCTAACAAAACGATCCTTAAACATAAGGTCAATTTGTTCTGGAGGAGCAGGTGTTAGTTGAAAGCTACGATCAAAATTAACTTTACTAATCTTTCCTTCAGGTAGAATATTGTAACTACGCCAATATATTTGTTCATCTGATGGCAAAGATGCTAAGTCTCCAAGGAAGACAGTTATGTATTCAGGATGATTATTATCAAGTTTCAATCCCCATAATCCTTGACATCTTAGAAATCCATCCTCAACCGAGTATTGTTCTGGATGAGCATAATATTTTGTAAGAACTTCGCGCCGAAAGAAAACAGGTGTGAGATAGTTAGGAGCATCTGGATTAGCACCAAAGTAGTTTGCAAGCTCATCTGGATTACAAGAATATTTGACTGAATCTCCATTTTCATCCACTCCAATAATGAAATCAATGTAGTTTTCCTTGTCCTTATCATTGAATGGCCACATTCCACAGCGATTGAGTGGAAATGGAGGAATCAGTTTTTTTCCACACAAGTATGAGAAGGATTTGTAGTTGGCTATATGAAAATTTTCTGCCGAACTTGCGCAAAGTCTATAGTAAGTTAAATCCTGTTTATTTTTATGCTCTAATTCCTGTGGAGATTCATCAAGTATTAATTCAGAATATCGTTTAAAGTCAAAATAAATTGCTAAGTACATCTCTTTTACAGCAAGAAATTGACGCACTTCTTTGAGACGAACTTCAACTTTATCCATTTCAAGTTTTGCTACTACAGTTTCATCTCCTCTATCATCAAATTTGATAAGTTGATTTTTTTCAAAATCGTGGTACAAACGATGAAAGTGTCGAAACTCTTCAATCATTTCGTTATATGAGTCACGAATGCCATGAAAATCCCGATGAATTATAAACGGTTCTACATCATCTAAGTTTCCAAACCGCAAATAGTTAAGATTTTTATTGAAACATAGATGCCCATCTTCAAGATGGAAATCCCAAGAAATCTTGCTTAGAGAAGTTTCAACATCAGCATTTGGAATCAAGGCTGAAAATATACCAAGATTCTCGTTTTCAGTAACTTTATCAAAATAAACAGTTATCCATGGCTCTCTACCTAAACTAGGAATAAATTTCTCTCGCGATTCAGATTGAAGTAGCCATTTCAAAGTTAGATCGACGTTTTTAGTCGCCATAATAGTGATTTGATATAAACATAATTAGGGCTTGCTGATTAATTCTAAAAGTATTGACTGATATTGGTTTTAGCGTTTTATAGTTGAAAAAAGTAGCAGCTTTTCGGTGGAAAAAGATCATGCATGCTAGTATTTTGGGATGATTATGGCAGAAAAATTGAGAGACAATTCTTACTCCTACCTCCTCGCTCATTCCCATTTCTCCTGTCTCCTGTCTCCTACCCCAGCAAAAAGACTTTATTCAGCAAACCCTAATTAATTGTAGTTTGACTTACATAATATTGACGGGAGCGCGATCGCACTCCCACTAACTAAAAGCCTATTTCATTTTAATAAGCACCTATGCAGAGCAAATAACTTATCTCCAAAATACACGAAAATTTCTTGACAAGCAACCACCCTACATCTCTTACATATCAATACTTATAACAAATGGCATACGAGAACGCGATCGCACCCAAATTCCCCCCATTTTTCCTCCTAAATAGCTCATTTGAACTTTTTTTGCCAAATTCAGTTTAAATTCCAAATATACTTAGCAATAATTTATAAGCTTAATTTATATCTACCTTTCATTAAACCCTAAAAACTTTACAGGTAAAGACTTTCAGTCAAACCAATACCAGCAAAAATTAAATATCAACCTTCTTCTTTCTTCCTTCTGACTTCTTCCTTATAAAATAAAGCTATCTAAAATATTTATTCTAAAATCTAAAAAAAATGTCATTTGTTGGCCTACATATTCATAGCGATTATAGCCTATTAGACGGGGCATCCCAATTACCACAATTAATAGATAGAGCAGTAGAACTAGGAATGCCAGCCATTGCTCTGACAGACCATGGAGTAATGTATGGGGCGATTCAATTAATTAAACTGTGTAGAAATAAAGGAATTAAACCCATAATTGGCAATGAAATGTATGTGATAAATGGAGAAATTGAGAAACAACAAAGAGGCAAAAAATTTCACCAAGTCGTATTAGCAAAAAATACTCAAGGCTATAAAAATTTAGTCAAACTAACAACTCTTTCTCATCTACATGGTTTTCAAGGAAAAGGCATATTTGCTCGACCTTGTATTAATAAAGAATTACTAGAAAAATATCACGAAGGTCTGATAGTAACTAGCGGGTGTTTGGCAGGAGAAGTACCGCAAAATATTATGCAGGGAAAATTAGATGAAGCGAAGACAGTAGCTAAGTGGTACAAAGATTTATTTGGAGAAGATTACTATTTAGAAATACAAGACCATGGTTTCCCAGAAGATAGAGTAGTAAATACTGGAATTGTCAAAATTGCCAATAAATTAAAGATAAAAATAGTAGCCACAAACGATTCTCATTTTATTTCTTGTCGAGACGTAGAAGCACACGATGCTTTGTTGTGTATTAATACTCAAAAATTAATCTCTGAAGTAAAACGGATGCGGTATAGCGGTACCGAATATTTAAAGTCTGCTGAAGAGATGAAGCAACTATTTAAAGACCACCTAGAAAATGAAATTATAGAAGAAGCGATCGCCAATACATTAGAAGTGGCAGATAAAGTTGAAAAATATCAAGGAATTTTAGGAGAACCAAGAATTCCTGATTATCCCATTCCGCCAGAACATAATGCCGATACTTATCTGGAAGAACTTGCTTGGGAAGGATTATTGGAAAGGCTGAAACTTAAACAAAGAAGTGAAATTTCCGCAGTATATAAAGAGCGGATGGAAACTGAATTGAAAGTTCTTCAGGATAAAGGTTTCTCTACATATTTTTTGGTGGTTTGGGATTACATAAAATATGCCAGAGATGAAAATATTCCTGTCGGACCTGGTAGGGGAAGTGCTGCTGGTTCATTAGTTGCTTATTCTCTGCGGATTACTAATATAGATCCGGTACATCATGGCTTATTATTTGAAAGATTTTTGAATCCCGAACGGAAATCAATGCCAGATATTGATACAGATTTTTGTATTGAAAACCGAGATGCAATGATTGATTATGTGACTGAACGGTATGGAGAAGAGAGAGTTGCCCAAATTATTACTTTTAACCGGATGACATCTAAGGCAGTATTAAAAGATGTGGGGAGAGTGTTGGGAGTTTCGTTTGGGGAAGCGAATAAAATGGCAAAGTTAATTCCTGTTGCACGGGGTAAACCAGCTAAGTTAAAAGTGATGATTTCTGATGAGACTTCTTCTCCTGAATTTAAGGAAGCTTATGAAAATAATGAAATTCAAATAGAAGATAATCAAGCCGGAAAAGTTAGTAAAATTTCTGTTCGTCAATGGATAGATATGGCAATCAGAATTGAGGGTACTAATAAGACTTTTGGAGTACACGCAGCAGGGGTAGTAATTTCTAAGGAACGCCTAGATGAAATTGTGCCTTTACAAAGGAATAATGATGGAGCTGTGATTACTCAGTATCACATGGAAGATATAGAATCCCTTGGTTTGTTGAAAATGGATTTTTTGGGATTGAAAAATTTAACTATTATTCAGAATACTGCCGATTTGATTGAGCAAAATCATCATCTTCCTTTAGTTCCAGATGAGTTACCAGCTAATGAAAGAAAGGCAATGGAAATTTTGGCGAGAGGCAATATTAAGAAAATGCCAGAGGATGTGAAAAAGACCTACGAATTGATAAAGTCTGGAGACTTGGAAGGAGTATTTCAGTTGGAATCTTCTGGCATGGTGGATGTGGTGAAAAAATTGAAGCCTACTTCTATTGAAGATATTTCTTCTATATTGGCTTTGTATCGCCCCGGACCTTTAGATGCGGGTTTAATTCCTAAATTTATTGACCGGAAACATGGGCGGGAGAAAATTGAATACCAACATCCAAAGTTAGAACCAATTTTGCAAGAAACTTATGGAGTTTTGTGTCTGCCAAAGGGAACTTTAATCGATCAACCAGATGGTTCGAGAGAGGCGATCGAAAATATTAAGAGTGGGGAGATAATTTTAACTTCGGATGGTAGGAAAGTTTGGCAGGCAAAAGTTGCTAAACAGTGGCGGAGTGGTGTTAGGGAAATATTGAAAATTACTTTGTCTAGCGGAACGGTAATTTATGCGGGAAAAAACCATCGCTTTTTAACGCCGGAAGGAGATAAGTTTGCCTGGGAATTAGAATCAGGAGTTAAAAACGGTAATATTTATGGTTCTGCTGTTTATGAAAAATGGCAGGTTTCTAGTAATAACAAAAGACTAGGTAAAAATGAAGCTTATTGTTCAAATATACCTCAGCCAGAAAATGGGGAAAAATCTAGAGAAAGCCATCTACAAATTTCCTCTTTATCTTTGACAACTTCTTCGGAAAATTATATTTCTCACACCAATACTTCGAGTCGGAAAAATCAGGAGTTTTCTCTGGAAAAATGTACTTTATTTAAAGAGACAAATTTCTTAGATAGACTCAAGGCAGAAAATGAGGAAAATTTGAGAGAAAACTATCTACAGATTTCCTATTTCCCTTTGGCAACTCCTTCAGAAAATTATATTTCTCACACCAATACTTCGAGTCGGAAAAATCAGGAGTTTTCTCTGGAAAAATGTACTTTATTTAAAGAGACAAATTTCTTAGATAGACTCAAGGAAGAAAATGAGGAAAATTTGAGAGAAAACTATCTACAGATTTCCTATTTCCCTTTGGCAACTCCTTCAGAAAATTATATTTCTCACACCAATACTTCGAGTCGGAAAAATCAGGAGTTTTCTCTGGAAAAAGGTATTTTCTTTAAACAGACAAATTTATCAGATATAAGGAACCTGGAAAAAGATACTTTATTTAAACCGACTAATTTATTAGACAGAGGGAAGCTGAAAAATTGGGAAAATTTGAGAGAAAGCTATCTACAGATTTCCTATTTTACTTTGACAACTTCTTCAGAAAATTCCATTTATCAGACAGATGCTTCGAGTCGGAAAAATCTAGAGTCTTTCCTCGAAAAAGGTACTTTATTTAGACAGACAAATTTCTTAGATAGAAAAAATTGGGGAAATGAGGAAAATTTCCGAGAAAACTATCTAGAGATTTTCCCTTTCTCTTTGACAACTCCTTCAGAAGATTCTATTTCTCAGATAGATACTTCGAGTCGTAAAAATCTGGATTCTTCCCGGGAAAAAGCTACTTTATTTAAACAGACAAATTTCTTAGATAAGCCTCAGCAAGAAAATCAGGAAAATTTTAGAAAAAACCATCTACAGATTTTCTATTTTCCTTTGACAACTACTTCAGAAGATTCTATTTCTCAGATAGATACTTTCAGTCGCAAAAATCAGAAGTTTTCCCGGGAAAAAGCTACTTTATTTAGACAGACAAATTTCTTAGATAGAGGGAAGTCGGGAAATGGGGAAAAATCTGGAGAAAGACATCTACAGATTTCCTATTTTCCTTTGACAACTCTTTCAGAAAATTCTATTTCTCAGACAGATACTTTGAGTCGGAAAAATCAGAAGTTTTCCCGGGAAAAAGCTACTTTATTTAGACAGACAAATTTCTTA
>NZ_JAAHGK010000293.1:0-6636 GCF_010672505.1 Okeania sp. SIO2B9
TCAAAAATTTACCTGAAAGTCTTCCATATATATCCATAGGCGCAACAACTGGCGCAACCTTTTCTACCACAGTCGGCAATATTGGATTAATAGGTAGTTTTGGAGGTATCAGCATCGGCGCAACTCCTATTATCGGTGCAGGTGCAGTTGTCGGTGCAGCAACTTATGGAGCGGTCAAAGCTATCACAGAATCAGACCCCACTGCTATTGGTTTTATTGGTATGGGTAGTTATGGAGGAGTTACTCTTTCTTCTACTATTGGTGGTATAGGTTTGGGAGTTGGGGGGACTGCTTTTGGTGTTGGTATGGGAGCAATGGCAACTTTTGGTGGAGTAGTTGGTCTTGGTCTTTATGGATTTTTTCAAGCGATTAACTCATCCCCACAAAACCGAATAGTTGATTCTTTTGCTATTTTTGAGCAGATGGAGGGGAAATTTTTAGATCGAGTTTCGTGGCAAGAAGCTTATAATCAAACCATGGTTGAATTGGATTTTGTCTTGACTGAAACTGTGGCAAAGCAAAAATTTACTGATTTGGAAATAGAGGCAGAGTTGACACAACTGAAGAAAAATATAGGTTGCCAAAATAAATCAAGTTTTTCTACCTCACCCACAGAAACTTCGGAGCTACAACCGCAGCAAAAATTAATTTGGAAATGTACAAAAGTTATCAAAGCACATACCGCCTCAATTAATGCTGTGACTGTTAGTGGAGATGGTCAAACTTTTGCCACAGCAAGTAGCGATCGCTCAGTCAGCTTATGGAATATCAAAACTGGTAAACGTCTCTACACTTTTTTCGGATATTCACAGGAAGTACAAACTGTCGCTCTTAATATCAAGACTCCCATACTCGTTAGCGGAGACTTCGACGGAAAAATCACCACATATAATATAGAGACAAAACAACATTGTCACACTTTTTTTGCTCCCAACTCTCCTACCAGTCATGGAGACTCAGTTTTTGCAGTTGCTATTAGCAGCGATGGAAAAAATGTGGTTAGTGGGAGTGCCGATCAAACTATTCGGTTGTGGCAACTAGAAACAGGAAAACTCAAACGTATTTTTAATGGTCATCAGGATAAGGTTTGGGCAGTTGCTTTAAGTAGCGATGGTAAAACTATGGCTAGTGGAAGTGCTGACAGAAGTATTCGTTTGTGGAATATCAATAGCTATCAACCACCTCGTATTCTTCAACAGCATTCTGGTTGGGTAACGTCTTTAGCTTTTCACCCGAATTGATTGATTTTTTTATTATATTTTCTGTCTTTTTTCCTTCCCTACACCATTTGTAATATTTTTTTTCAAAATCATATAAAACCTCAATTAAAATAACGTGACTTACGGTTAATCAAATATAAAAAGATATAAATCCAAAATGTTAGACTAGGTAACAACCAAGGTAATAAAATTGCTGCTGAAATATAAATTTGTAGACTCGCCAGTGCATAAATTAAAGTTAATAAAAACAATAACAGAATAATTTCTTGTTTTTGAGTATTAGTACTATTCCCTAATACTAATACTGTTCCTTTTCCTAACAAAGCAGCTAATACAATTAACCATAAATTAGGAATAGGTATAACTAATCTTTGATTGAGCAAATGATGAACCATATAAGCATGAATTTCCCCTCCAGTAAATACTGTACTGGGGTTTGCAGGATGTTGAGAGCGCCAGAAACCAACAGCAGCAGGTAAAGGAAAATTGTCTCCTCCTGGAGCAACTAATCCTGCATCTTTATATCTAGCAGCAATAATTACTATTGATGGACGTTTATCTAGTGTAATTAGTGGTAATAATGGGGAATCATTACTCTCCAAAAGTTGCCAAGCAGGTAAACGTTGAAAAACTGCTTCTGGGGGAACAGAAAAATCTATAATTGGATGCATCCACATTTGCCCTAATTTATAGGAAAATTTAGTTAAAGGTTGTAAGCGAGATGAATTGGAAAATAAATCCAAAAATCCATATTCACCTG
The DNA here is from genome assembly GCF_010672505.1 of Okeania sp. SIO2B9. Classification (NCBI taxonomy): domain Bacteria; kingdom Bacillati; phylum Cyanobacteriota; class Cyanophyceae; order Oscillatoriales; family Microcoleaceae; genus Okeania; species Okeania sp. SIO2B9. Next base: position 1,981 of record NZ_JAAHGK010000293.1, read on the forward strand.
TGGTCTGATTAATATGATTTTTCACTTGAGATACCCAACTCTCTGAAGAATTAATCTGAGGTTGAAGCAACTCCCCAGATTGTTCAAAGTTTAACCGGTGAGCAACTGCTAACCAATAAGCAAAGGGCAATGGTCTCTTGCTAGAATATTGCCTTGGTAGCAGTGTAAAATGGGTAACGTAACTGTCATAACCGACAACAAAAGTATCTCCCTGTAGTTGCCAATTTGGAGATGCTAACTCTGGCAAGGGTTCAAACCAACTACCAGCTAGATTACGAGATGTCGCTAAAACAAACCAAGTATTTTGTTTTTTTATGGATGAGCGCAGAGTACGAGCTAGTTGTCGGTCGTTTTTTGGTTGATGGCGATCTAATAGATAATCAACACCAATGATTTTGGCGTTTATAGATGTTAGTCGATCGATGATTTTGGCTATATAGCTACGATCCATAGGTCTAGGATCGGATATTTTGGCTTTTTTGATGGACTCTTCGTCGATTTCAACTAATAGCACGGGAGGCGAATTTTTGCTATCAGGTTGATTGGTAAATTGCCGATACATAGCTTGCACTAATACTCGCTTTTCAATTAAAAAGCTTTGAGTTGATAATTGCCAACTGCATAAAATTAATGAACCGAGCGCCATCGCTTCTTGTTTGCTAGGTAACCACCGTTTGCATTTGTCTTTAATTCTAGATGGTTGAAGACAAAATAGTGGAGCATCCGGGTGGCAAAACAAAGACGGTATTAAATATGTACTAGGATAGGTGAGATTTTTCTCTAACTTTAAAAATTGACACGCTGATAATAATGATTCGTGAACATCTTTGTATTCGGCTAAACTTTGTAGAAAGCGCACTAAAAATTCTTGGGCGACTTGGTTATGAATAGGTTCTCGCATGACGGCAACTTGACTTAAACCCAAGTCTATCAAGGTGTTAGCGATGCTTAAACCACTACAGGAATTGAAGATGGCAAATTGTAAACCTCTCTGTTTGGCTATAGTTAAGGATTGAGCAATTTCGATCATGGATAGAGATATCCCTGGAGCGATCGCTAGTTCCCCTCCTGTATTCAGATTTTCATTACTGTGTCCTGCGAAAAATAAGATATCCCACCCACGTTCGTCTTTTATTGCTTTGACAATTTTGTCTTTTAGCTGTGCTTGACGCTCATGAGGTTGCCAACCCACAAACTCTACTTCTGCTATTGGGGATAATGATTTTACTGCTTCTCTATCTACCTGGAAATTTAAACCTGTATCATCTCCCAGTATTGCTAATACCCTAGCTTTACCTCGACAGGGTTTGGATTGATAATTGACTGGTGTATCGTGGATATTAATAGGTTGGCGGACTATTCTAATTTTACTGGATGCAGCAAATTCTGTAATTTCCCATACTTCCCAGGGTAAACGACATAATTCTTGGCAGTTACAAGTTAAAAATATGTCAATAGTAGGTACATGAGTGTTGTGCTGTGATGGTAGGAAATTTTCTGTTTTTTGTTTGGCTGCTTGAGCAATAATTGCTCTAATTTCAAACAGTTCTTCGTGTCTTAACCAACGATGAAATTCACACAGAAGTTTTGCTTCTGCTTGGACCAATTTTTGTTCCCAATCAACTTGTCTGATTATTGTTCCTGTACTTACTACCCTTCCTCGTAAAGCTCTATGATAAAAACTTAGATATTTTGTTTGCCAATCTTGATAAAATATGGTAAGGTTTTCAGGATAAGGAATAGTTACACTTAATTGTTGTCCTCTACCCCAGGCAAGTTCAAATAAGCAGACTTTTTCAACTTGTTGAATCTTCAGGTAGAATCTATAAGCAGTCTGAGTCATTTTTCTTTGATTTTGATCGCATACCTCTTTACTTTAGCAATTATCAATTAATTACAGAGAACTTAGAGATATATAAGGACAACTCTATTAAGCTATAAAAACAGCGATCGCTATATCTTTTCTTCCGTAAAATAAGCGATCGCCAAAGTTTTAAATAGAAAGTTGAAAGGGAAAACGCACGATGCAAGAGAATATTAAAACATCCGAACCTGTATTCACAGTGTTATACCTTCTTTTTATACTAATTTTCCCTCAATAATTCTATAACACTAGTTAGGGCTTGCTGATTAAATCTAAAAGCACTGACAGGTAAAGGTTTTAGCTTTTTTACACCGAAAAAAAGTGCAACTTTTTAAGCTTGAGCGACTAAAAAGTTAGGATAAAAGGCAGAATAATTGTAGAAAAATCAAGGGATAAAATATCCGACTCCCTCCTCTAAATTCCCTATTCCTCCTGGCTTGGTCTTCCTGAGGACTGACTCCTACCCCATACCAAAAGACTTATTCAGCAAACCCTAAGTTAGCGAAATATAGCAATTTGTAGAACACCTAGAAGACTTATTTGTAATATCTTACTTACATAACAAACAACTATTGCTCTGAAGATTCAAGATATTGATAAGTTTTTTTGGATACATCGCGAATCAAGTCTACGGCAGTTTGTTCGTCATCTAGGCGTTTCACCAATACAGCCAATAGATAGCGCTTGCCATTGAGCAAATCAATCATACCCACATCTGCTAATACGGACTTCAGGTTACCTGTTTTGTGAGCAATAATAGTACCTCTACCTATGCCCCGAGGTAACAATGAATCATTTTTAGTCCTTTCCATAATTCTAAACAGGCGATCGCGAGACTTTAGAGATACCAACCCACCTTGATTTACCTGTGAAATTAAATTTATCAAATCCTTGGGAGTTGTTGTATTAGTGCCAGAGAGGTCTGGTAAGGAGTCATTAATAGTAGTATTCTTCAAACCCCAACTCTGAAACAACTGATTCAAAACTTCAGATCCACCAAGTGTTTCAATCAACATATTGGTTGCGGTATTATCACTAATCACGATCATTTTTGTCGCTGTTTGCAAAGCCGTATATTTAGTACCAGGTCTGCGAAACTGCATATCTCCCGAACCCTCAGCTACATGAGATTCCTCCATTGTCAACATATCATCTAGTTTGATGCGGCCTTGGTCCACAGCTTGAAAAAAAGCTACTAATATTGGCACCTTAATGGTACTAGCTGCTGCAATAGCGACATTTCCATTAATATCTAGATAAGCACCAGTATCAACATCAATCAGGAATATTCCTGGGGTGAGTTTTGGATATTCTGCGATGACTGTATCTAGCTCTGTTTTCAAAGCTGTAATTTCTCTAGTTTGTTGTACTGCTAAAGGTACAATGGAGGGAGATTTCCATTCTTGATTTGGTTCTATATCTGCTGCTTGAGAAAGGACACTAGAACTACTTCCAGGTTTCAACATTGATAGCAATGTTCCACTAATTACCGCTATTCCCATACCCAAAATTAACATCCGAGTTGTGTACAACACTACCGAAGAAGACACAGAGCGTTTACGACTTGTGAGTGGGGACTTTTTTTGGAGTGGTGGCTGAGAAATAAAAGATTGGGCTTTTTCTAGCCGTTTTTGGGGTCGAGTAGATGTTTTGGGTTGTTGTTCTGCGATGGATCTTAATCTAGCCAGTTCATCTCTTCGACTACGTTTAGCTCTGTGAGATTGAAATCTAGGAACTTCTGTTTTTAAGGTTCTAGGGGGAACAACTTTCTTTCTTGGGGGGACAGACCTAAGATAAGGTTCCTCAGAAGGTGGTAGAGGAAATTTAGCTACGTTACGCTTTCTTTTGAGGGGTAGCTGCGGTTGTACGGGATGATTTTGTTGTCTACTACTAGATTGCTTCGATTGAGAATCTGGCCTAGTAGGGGATGATACTACTGAAAGAATTGATGGACTAGGAAATCTCTGAACCACTCCAAATACCTTAATTTATAACTATAATTTTGTTTATCTAACAGAAGTAAATCAAAATCAACAAAAATTGACTATTTCTGCATGAAAATTTATTGGACTTTCAGTTTTCAAGAGGTATATTAATTTATTCCATTTCACAAAAGTCAAAAGTCATATAACTAATATATCAAGGGAAAAAACTTAAGACCAAGAGAAAATATAGATAATTATTTGATTTCTCACGGGTTGTGACATTATTAATATTATTAATATTGAGTTAGATTGGTTAGAACTAGAAAACTAACTTAATCTCAGATTAACTTTGCTCGATCGCCTATAATTTAGGTAAGTTATCTATTACTTTAGCGCAAGTCGTAACTATATTTTGACTATTCTAGACAAAAAAACACTTTACAGATAAATCCAGAAGATTTTCACAAGCATCTCTAACTTGGTTCTCAGATATTTCTATTCAGCCATTTATTTATATATTGGACTTGTCGCTTTATAACTTAAAAATGTCGCTTTATAACTTAAAAAAATCCCAAAAACCTTGTTCTGTAAGGATTGTAGCTATTATTATGCAAAAATGCTTGTATTTATTGCTCTGTCTAGGTTAGAGTGATTTTTTCCCTTTATTTAGCGACAACTCTATTAAAGAATACCCAGAAAAAATAGATTAACTATCATTTTCACAATGATTAGAAAGTGCCCAATTCATTTGCCTAATCATTCCGCGTAACATGGCCACTTCTTCAGTAGAAGGATAGGCGCGATTGAATAGACGACGAATTTTTTCCATCCTGCTAGATGCTGTATGGGGATAAAGATAACCTATTT
>NZ_JAAHGK010000294.1:0-6631 GCF_010672505.1 Okeania sp. SIO2B9
AAATAAATTCTCCACTTATGAAGATTTAATGCTCCATAATTATGCTCTATAAAATCAGTTTTACTACTTATATTTAATCTTTCAATTTAAAGGAATAATCTTGAGCTTGATGCTCAATATAAGCTTAACTTGATCTCACTATTTTCATCATTTTTGTCTACTTTTTTTAATTTCAATTAAACCAAGCATGAAAAAAGAATACTACAAAAAAAGGCTGAAAATCATGCCTAAAAAGAACTTATCCAATCCTATAATAGACTTGTCGCTTTATAAGGTAAAGTATAGAACCCCTAAACGGATCTATTTAAAAATAGAGAAGGAGATGGGGAGATGGGGAGATGGGGAGATAAGAGTATTTTTCTACCTGCAAGGGAAGCTACCAGGTTTGCTATTGGGCGACGCGGGGTCTCATCCGCTTTTTCCCCATTCTCGTTCCTGAATTTCCACAACTTCCTCAGGCTGAGGACGGAAGTCAAAAGCACATACCGCCTCCAAAGATACGCTCAGGGGTTCTATAGAGTTAGAAGGAATTTGTCAACATCAAGCCGACCCACGAAAAAACCTCGATCTCAGGAATTAACTGACCAACAAAAACATCTCAATCAAGAAAAAAGTAGCGACCGCGTCAAAAGTGAACAGACAATATCTGGGGTAAACAGATATAATGCAGCTAGAGGATGATATCGAAATCACATCAAAGATGCGCGACGCTCGCTTCATGTTCACTGCAGCTGGACTCTGGAATTTCTACTTAATGGCAGGATAATTTAATGATTGAAAGGTAGAAATTTTCCATTTAACTTTAAGGTTTTATTTCGCGACAAGTCTATTAATTATTAATTATTAATTGTTGAACCATGTCTACCGATAATCGCAAACAAGTCCGCAAAGTTTTAATCATCACTTTACTACTAAATTTATTAGTGATGTTAATCAAAGCTGGAATAGCATTTTGGACAGGTTCTCTGAGTCTATTTGCTGATGCTTTGCACAGTGTCACTGACAGTGCTAATAACATTTTAGGGTTAGTCACAAATCATCTTGCCTCCCCTAAACCAGACCGCCAATATCCATACGGACATCAAAAATTTGACGCTATTGGCGCTCTAGGTATTGCTGCTTTCCTTGGTATTGCTTGTTTTGAAATTCTGAGTGGAGCAATACAACAAATAGTGGGCGGTAGTCAAGAGGTGAATATTTCTCCACCCGCACTATGGATATTATTAATTGTGCTTGGGATTAATATTTTTGTGGCATTTTATGAACGTCGGGTAGGACATAAAATCGGTAGTAGTATTTTAATTGCCGACTCTCACCATACAATGAGTGATATCTGGGTGACAGTAATTGTTATAGCTGGATTAATTGGTATTTGGCAAGGAAATATTTGGAATCTAACTATTTTCCGTTGGTTAGATGTGCTTTTAGCTTTTCCCGTTGCTCTTTTAGTGTTTCGGAGTGCTTGGGAAGTTTTGAAAGAAAATTTGCCTTGGTTGGTAGACTATATGGCAGTAGCACCAGAAGCTATTCATGCGATCGCGATGGAAGTTCCAGGAGTAGTTAATTGTCACGACATTGCTTCTCGTGGAATTATCGGTCGTCAGGTATTTATTGAAATGCACCTCATTGTTAATTCTAATGATATAGAAACTGCTCATCAAATTACTGAAAAGGTAGAAGCGCTTCTACAAGAAAGGTTTCATCCTGCCAGAATCATGATTCATGTTGAACCCCCTGCTTATCAATCAGAACATATTTCTTATCAATCTGATAGTTAAGCAAGTCTATAATTTTAATTTTAAATTTTCAGATCTGAGATTTCTGAGTAGGATTCGGATTTTTAATTATAGCACTACGTCTTTTGGCGTTTGACAATTTGAATTAAAAGCAACACAAGTAATATCATGTCCGGTTGAATATTATAAATAACGATAAAGGAGTCAGGAGTAATATCAAATCCATTTTATTGGACATAAAAAAATTCTCCAATCGTCATAACTATGCTCATCTTTGTCATTCTCTCTCCTCCTGACTCCCCCTCCTGGGAGGGGGAGGGGCGAGGGGTGGGTTGACTCCTCCTGACTTAACCATTCTATAACTGTTTAACCGGATTTGATATCAGGAGGGAAGAAAGAAAGAATAAATAGGAGGAAAAGGAGAAAGTTTTTTGTTTGCAGGCGCACAACTTTCCTAGGGTCATGCTACCGCAAACGTTAACGCGGAGCGCGGGACGGAGTTCTATCACTAATTATCCGGACATGATATAACAATAGTCTTAGAGCTGATTTGTAAACTAAGCTGAAACCTCTTTCTAGACTAGACTTGCTGGAAATTATGCTCATAGGGCTTAGATGTGGCTAAACCCTTGCACTTTGACATCCTCTCCGGCCTAAAGGCACGGAGATTCCTACTGAGCCGTAGCTCTTCGGCGGGTTGACGCTTCTTAGGCTTCTGCTACTTTGACAGTAGTCTTATGCTTGCCTCCACGTCCGTTTAGAGTTTCCGAGTGCCCCCCGGCAACTAATAATAGTGTAGCATATATTCAATTCACTTGCAAATAAAAAGTCGCCCGCTTATGGGCGAAGCTTTAAACCCAATTTTTCGGTAAACTTCTTCTTACCTTATACACCACCAATGACTAAAAACAATAAACCTAAGAATGATCAAGCATCTGCGGAAGTTACCTCTGAGTTCTCAGCTTGGTTAACTCCACTAACTTACTTTTTGTCATGCTGTATATTAGTGCCATTTTATTTCAAAATAGAAATCAGGGGTCAAAAAAATATACCAAAAACAGATGCAATTATTCTTGCACCTACTCACCGTTCTCGCTGGGATCCTCTAATTATAGCTTATGCAGCAGGTTTGTTTGTGACTAACCGTAAACTTCGATATATGGTCTCCGAAGAACAAACACGAGGTTTTCAAGGTTGGTTTATTCGTCGCTTGGGTGGGTTTCCTGTTGATCGCGATCATCCTGGAATTTCTAGTATTCGCCATAGTGTTCAACTCCTAAAAAATCAGGAAATGTTGGTACTATTTCCTGAAGGAAGAATATATCCCGAAAATAACAAAATTTATCCTATTCAATCGGGTGTTTCTCGTATAGCACTACAGGCAATATCTAGCAAAAAGGAACTTAATCTAAAAATTATTCCTGTTAGTATTTTATACGATCATCCAGCTCCTCCACCCTGGCGGTGTGGCGTTAAGGTTAATATAGGTTCTCCTTTAGAAGTCAAAGATTATCTTGGTTATTCTACAAAGCAAGCTGCTAAGATACTTACTGATAATATAGAACTTTCTATGACACAATTGCACAAAAAACATTAGGTTAGTTCAAGCTATCAAAGTAGCTAAAAATCAAGATAAATTATAGGCTTAAACTAAGTATGAGAAAATCAAAATAATAGTAGTTAAAATTTATCAAATAAGCTGAATTCATTAAATATAATAAAAAAATTATAATGAAAAACCTTGATTGAATAGGGCATTCTATAACCTATAACATAATTGGTATATATGTATATTGGTATATATCTATTATTTTTTCCCTCGAATAAAGATAATAATTATAAATACTAAACTTAACTAAATCTTAACTATCTTTTATGACAGTTTTATTGTAGAAATTAATTATAGTTATTTGTAACTAGATCGGCATAGTAATATAGCCATCTCATCTCCACTATTAGCAGAAACAAGAATGAATGTTTGAAATTGCTCAACTCAACTTAATCCTAGCAATGGACATTTATTCTGCTTACTAAAAGACAAAAGATGTAGAATTTTGTATAAGGGATCTGAAAATAATGGTATCAACACCAGAAAAAATAGCTTCGATCAGTGCTTTTGGCCAGGCGCGTTCAACCGTTGAAGGAACGCCCCTGAGTTCTGATGAACTCTACAAAATGCAAGCTTTTTGGCGCGCTTCTTGCTATTTAATGGTAGGGATGATTTATCTTAAAAAGAATCCTCTCCTACAGGAACCTCTAAGCCCTGAACACATTAAAAGTCGAATTTTGGGACACTGGGGGTCAAGTTCTGGTCAAGCATTTATATGGATACATCTCAACCGGATTATCAAAAAATTTGACCTTGATATGATTTATATGTCCGGTCCAGGACATGGCGCACCAGGAGTATTAGCTCCAACTTATTTAGAGGACACTTACTCAGAAGTCTATCCTGACAAGGGTCAAAATATACAAGGTCTAGAAAAATTCTTCAAAGAATTCTCTTTCCCCGGTGGTATTGGTAGTCATTGTACGCCAGAAACTCCAGGTTCTATCCATGAGGGAGGTGAACTTGGTTATGTACTTTCTCATGCCACAGGTGCAATTCTGGATAATCCAAATTTAATTTCTGTGCCAGTTGTGGGAGATGGTGAGTCAGAAACAGGACCTCTAGCTACATCTTGGCATTCCAATAAATTTATTAATCCCATTACAGATGGTGCTATCTTACCAATTCTGCATCTAAATGGTTATAAGATTAACAATCCTACAATTTTAGCTAGAATCAGCCATGAGGATTTAAGAAATCTATTTTTGGGTTATGGTTATCAACCATATTTTGTCGAAGGCTCCGATCCAGATAGTATGCACCAAGCAATGGCAGCTACCTTAGACCATTGTGTTCAAGAAATCAAAGCTATTCAGCAAGAAGCTAGGAGTTCTGGCAATGCCGATCTGCCACGGTGGCCGATGATTATATTCCGGACACCTAAAGGATGGTCAGCTCCCTCAGAAATTGATGGACACAAAATTGAAGGTTTCTGGCGGGCGCACCAAGTGCCGATGACTGATGTTGCTAAAAATCCAGAACATCTAAAAATTTTAGAAGGGTGGCTGCGTAGCTACAGACCAGAAGAACTTTTTGATGAAAGTGGCAAGTTTAAACCGGAATTAAGAGAAATAGCTCCTTATGGTGGCCGTCGGATGAGCGCTAACCCTCATGCCAATGGTGGTCTTCTCTGCAAACAATTGAATATGCCTAATTTCCAGGAATACGGTATAGAAATAGATAAACCTGGAACAATAGAAGCAGAAAATACTCGTCCTTTGGGTGTATTTCTCCGGGATGTCATGGCTAAGAACATGAATAATTTCCGGGTATTCGGACCTGATGAAAATACTTCTAATAAGCTGAATGCCATTTATGAAGTTAGTAAGAAAACTTGGATGGCAGAGTTTCTACCGGAAGACTTGGATGGTGGGGAGCTTGCACGAGATGGTCGTGTGATGGAAATGTTGAGTGAACACACTCTCGAAGGTTGGATGGAAGGATACATATTGACGGGAAGACACGGCTTTTTCTCGACTTATGAGGCATTTGCTCATGTAATTGATTCAATGGTGGGTCAACACACAAAGTGGATTGAAAAGTGCAATGAACTTAGTTGGCGTGAAAAAATTCCTTCTCTAAATTTGTTGATTACTTCTACAGTTTGGCGACAAGACCACAACGGTTTTACTCACCAAGATCCTGGTTTCCTAGATGTAGTTTCTAACAAGACTCCAGATGTAACTCGGATTTATCTACCACCTGATGTTAACTGTTTGTTATCGGTTGCTGACCACTGTTTGCGGAGCAAAAACTATGTAAATGTGATTGTGTCTGACAAACAGAAGCATTTGCAGTACATGGATATGGATGCTGCAATTAAGCATTGTACCAAGGGTATAGGCATTTGGGATTGGGCAAGTAACGACCAGGGAATGGAGCCTGATGTTGTGTTGGCAACTGCTGGAGATATTCCGACTAAGGAAGCTTTGGCTGCTAGTGTTCTTTTACGGGAAGCTTTCCCTGACTTGAAGATTCGCTTTATCAATGTAGTCGATCTGTTTAAGTTACAACCAGATACAGAGCATCCTCATGGATTGAACGATCGCGACTTTGATACTTTGTTTACTCTGGATAAACCAATTATCTTTAACTTCCACGGTTATCCTTGGTTGATTCACCGTTATACTTACCGTCGCACTAATCACAATAATCTCCATGTCCGAGGTTATAAGGAAAAGGGTAATATTAATACACCTTTAGAATTAGCTATTCGGAACAATATTGACCGCTTCAGTATTGCGATGGATGTAATTGACCGAGTAGATAGACTAAAAGTTGCAGGTGCTCATGCGAAAGAAGATTTCCGCAATGAGCAAATTTCTTGTCAAAACTATGCGTACGAGTATGGTGCTGACCGACCTGATATTGTTAATTGGAAATGGCCTTACTAGCTGAAGTCAGAAGTCAGAAGTCAATCTGCCTCTTTTTCTCCTAAGTAGATGACAATGTAGGAACGTTTCATGCAACGTTCCTACAGGGTTATAAGTTTTTGGCGTTGATGATTTGAGGTATGATATCATGTCCGGATAAGAGCTCGATAGAACTCCGTTCCGTTTGCGCGACCAAAAAACTTTCTCCTTCTACTCGGGGTTTCTTCTTCTTTCTTCCCTCCTGAGTCCTGTAGGGAGTAATGGCCATTCCCCCCTACGACTCCTGATATCATGTCCGTTTATATCGTTTGTGTAAACCCAAGGGTGAATATCTACAGGAAATGATGGTTTTTTCTTGCGAGGGTAGCCTTCTTTCCTCTTCCCTCTTTCTTCTTCCTTCTTCCTTCTTCCTT
>NZ_JAAHGK010000295.1:0-6630 GCF_010672505.1 Okeania sp. SIO2B9
AGTTTACTAAGAAAATTCAAGCCCGACATTATTCAAGTAGAACAGGGTTCTAAAGCTTTAACTTATGCTCAATTTATTACTTTTAATAAACTTTTAGGACTCAAAGCAAAAAATCTCTTTTTTACTTGGTGGAATCTACCTTATGAACTTAAGTTTCCCATTTCTTTACTAGAATCTTATAATCTCAAAAATACTGATGGAATTGTTGCTGGAAATAAAGATGGAGAAGATATTTTAAGAGAACGAGGCTACAAAGGGCCGATTAAAGTCATGCCTCAATTGGGAGTAGATGAAAGTTTGTTTAAACCAGAAACACAACCAGAATTAAAAGATAGTTTGGGAATTAAAACTGATGATTTTGTGGTGGGTTTTGTAGGTCGTTTTGTTGAGGAAAAGGGCTTACTCACATTAACTGAAGCCTTGGGAGGTTTACAAGAAAAACCTTGGAAATGGTTATTATTAGGAAGGGGTGAATTACAATCAACTTTATTAGAAAAAGCAGCAAAATTAGGAATTAAAGAGAGGCTAATTTTAGTAGAAAGTGTTCCCCACGACCATGTACAAAAATATATTAATCTGATGAATACTTTAGTATTGCCATCAGAAACTACTTATAAGTTTAAAACTTTAACTTCTGTGGGTTGGAAAGAGCAATTTGGTCATGTTTTAATTGAAGCAATGGCTTGTCAAGTGCCTGTAATAGGTTCTGATTCTGGAGAAATTCCTTATGTAATTGGGGATGCTGGTTTGGTATTTCCAGAGGGAAATGTTGAGGAATTGAGAAGTTGTTTAATGCAGTTGATGGAGCAAAAAGAATTAACTGAGGAATTAGGGAAAAAGGGTTATGAAAAAGCAATGAATCAGTATACAAATCAAGCTTTAGCCAGACAGTTATTTAATTTTTATCAGGAGTTAGTATAGTTTTTTTGATAGCGCTATATTATACAGCGGTTTTCATTTTGGTAGACTACTATTAACAATTAAATATTCCTAGTGCGGGCATCTTGCCCGCCATAGCATCTTGCCCGCCATAACATCTTGCCTGCTATGGGTGTACCTCACCCCTAGTGGAATCTGCTGTATGTATTACTGAATACAAATTTTGAGAATATTAAATTCGTATCAATCCCAGGATTAAGCTGTAGGATAATTGTATAATGGTATTTTACAATAATCTAGGTATTGCTGTCAGGGCTACGACTAACAGATATACTAGATTTTTGTCCAATACATATCAATAAATCACATCGAATGTCCAATATTTACTTTGATTCTGAAAATAATTCCAAATCTTTTGAATTACCAGGTGCTAAACCCCATTATAACCCTGATAGTCCAGGCAAAGTAGAACATATTTTCCTCGATCTAGAACTCGACATTCCTAATCACAGTTTTCATGGCAATTGTATCATTAGTTTAAACCCTGTACGGAGTGGGATTGATAAATTAACTCTTGATGCAGTTGAATTAGAAATTAAATCTATAAAAGTTAACGACACTGAACAAACTTTTGACTATGACGGCGAAGAATTACAGATTTATCTACAACCAACGACTGAAGCAGGTAAACGAATAAAAGTAGCGATCGCCTACGCGGCCAACAACCCTCAACGAGGGATCTATTTCATCACTCCTGACAAACATTATCCAAACAAACCCACCCAAGTCTGGACTCAAGGCGAAGACGAAGACTCTCGTTACTGGTTTCCCTGTTTCGACTACCCCGGTCAACTATCGACATCAGAAATTCGTGTCAAAGTACCCCATAAATTTATTGCTATCTCCAATGGTGAACTTATTAACACCGAAGAAAGTGAAGATAACAAAACTTATCATTGGATGCAAAAACAAGTTCACCCTACATATTTAATGACTTTAGCAGTGGGTAAATTTGTCGAATTTAAAGATGAATGGAATGGTATACCCGTTACTTATTATGTAGAAAAAAAACGTCAAGATGATGCTCTACGAACTATGGGCAAAACTCCCCAAATGATAGAATTTTTTAGTCAAGAATTTGGCTATAAATATCCCTATCCTAAATATGCTCAAGTTTGCGTTAATGAATTTATTTTTGGAGGGATGGAAAATACCTCTACAACTTTACTAACAGATAGATGTTTACTAGATGAAAGAGCAGCTTTAGATAATCGTAATTCTGAAAGTTTAGTTGCTCACGAACTTGCCCATCAATGGTTCGGCGATTTAATTGTAATTAAACATTGGTCTCATGCCTGGATTAAAGAAGGAATGGCTACCTATTCAGAAGTATTATGGACAGAGCATGAATATGGTCAAGATGATGCTGCTTATTATCGATTGAAAGAAGCTCGAAGTTATATTGCTGAGGATAAGTCTCGCTATCGTCGTCCGATTGTTACTAATGTTTATCGGGAAGCAATAGAGCTTTATGACCGTCATCTTTATGAAAAAGCTGCTTGTGTTTATCACATGATTAAAACTGAATTAGGAGATGAATTATTTACAAAAGCTATTCATACTTTTGTGGAAAATAATGCTCATAAAACGGTGGAAACTATCGATTTATTAAGAGCAATTGAACAGACAACAGGACGGAATTTATTATTCTTATTTGACCAATATGTTTTTCGGGGCGGTCATCCTGATTATCAGGTTAATTATGTTTGGGATGGTGATAGTAAATTAGCTAAAGTAACAGTTAAACAAACTCTGGTAAATAATGATAAAAATGGGGATTCAAGTAAAGAATTATTTGACCTAAAAATTCCTATTGCTTTCGGTTATCTCAAAGAAGAAAAGCCAGAATTGACAACTTTTACTGTACGAATACATGAGCAGGAACAAACCTTTTATTTTCCCCTGGCAGAAAAACCAAAATTTATCAGCTTTGATGTTGGTAATAACTATCTCAAAACAGTGAAATTGGCATATCCATTGGCGGAGCTAAAAGCACAATTACAATTCGATCCAGACCCTATATCTCGTATTTATGCTGCCGAAGCGTTGGTGAAAAAGGGTGGTTTAGAAGTTGTGAAAGTATTATCAAAAGCGCTGATAGAGGAATCTTTTTGGGGCGTGCGTGTTGAAGTAGTGAAGCAACTGGCAAAAATTCAACTAGACCAGGTCTTTGATAGTTTGGTTACAGGTTTAAACGACGAAGATGCTCGCGTGCGTCGTGCTGTGGTGGAAGCACTAACACAAATAAAAACCAATAAAAGTTATCAGCAACTAAAATCTATAGTGAAAAATGGCGATGCTAGTTATTATGTAGAAGCTGCTGCTGTGTCTGGAATTGGGGATATTGCTGCTGCCAATGCTAACTCCGATCAAAAGCCAACTCAGGAAAAGGTAATTAAATTGTTGAAGTGGGTATTGGCAGAAAAACGGGGTTGGAATGAGGTCGTGCGTTCTGCTGCTATATCAGCGTTGAGTAAGATGAAGACTTCTGAAACTGCTCTAAATCTGATTTTGAAATATACTGTTCTTGGCGTACCGCAGACGTTACGTTTGAGTGCTATTCGGTCTCTAGGGACAATTTCTACTGCTCAGTCTCCTGTTAATTTGGAACGTATTTTGCAACGACTAACGGAATTATCACGGGAAAATTTTTTCTTAACTCAGATGTCTGTAGTAGCTGCTTTGTCGCAAATGGAAACTGCTACAGCGATTTCAATTTTGCAGAGTATAGTCGATCAAACTACTGATGGTCGAGTACGTCGTCGAGCTGAGGAAGCGGTACAGAGAGTGCAGAAAAATATTGGTTCTGATAAGGCTTTGAAACAGTTACGTCAGGAATTTGATAAGATTAAAAAGGAAAATCAGGAATTGAAAAGTCGTTTGGAAAATTTGGAGGCTAAGGCTAAAGAATAAAGAAGGTTGTAGGTGGTAGGTATTAGGTGGTAGGTGAAAAGTCTGAGGAAAATATGGGTCTCAAGCATTGTTCTTGTCATATCAAGTTCTACTGATTAACCACAATATAAAAAGATAAAAAAGATGGCATACTCCTCAAGAGTCATCTTAAGATGACTTAAACTATTAGCCAAGGATTTAAATCCTTGGCTTGGCGAACCATATCATCCGCCAAGAAATTTATTTCTTGGATCAAAGCAGAAGTCATCTTTAGATGACTAAAGATAGCTAATTTATTATGGCTAATGAATGAGACTTGATATAAGACTACTTTTACGACAATAGCTAATAGGTTAAGGAAGCTTTGTGATTCTAATAATTTATTTCGGTGTATTGAGGACGGAGAAAAGATCAACACACTACCTACAACCATTCACCCATCATCAGAATTAGGCGTTGCATATTTGCGTATTGCAAGGAGTGTGGGGAGTGTAGGGGACCTTACATAGAGTGCGCATTGGAATTCTTGTTTGAGAAAAACAGGAAGTATAAAGATGGGTTACTTTTTCTGCAAAGATTCATCCATTAGTTCAGCAACGCCGAATCAAGATACTCTTTAATGAAAGTTTTCAACCGTTTAAGTTGGAAACTATTCGCCAATTGCAAAATTTCTTGGGCAAAAGGAGTTAAAGTAACATCCGATTCTAGAAGCTGTTCAGCAACTTCCACAATACCTTGAATATCGCCATCTTCTACTAAAGTGAGTAATTCTTGTAAGACTTCCATAGCTGGAGAAACAATTTCTTCACTTTTTCTAACCTCAGTCACCTGAGCTGATGCTGCGGTCTTTTGCTCATAAACCCACTCTAAGTCAAGACACTGCTGTAAAATTTCTAATAATCTGTCAGTCTGTATAGGTTTGGGCAAAAATACATCAGCTCCGTTATCAATTGCCTCTTGTTGATTACTTTCAAACACACTAGCAGAAGAAGCGATCGCCACTACATCCTTCAACTTTTCCGAACTGCGGATATATTTAAGTAATTCATAACCATTCATTACTGGCATCATTAAATCAGTAATCACCACATCCGGCAGAGATACCATCATTTTTTCTAGAGCTTCCTTTCCATTTTTCGCTTCACTCATTTCAAAGCCAAGCATTTCTAGCAAGATCACCACCACCGAGCGATTTTCCGAACGGTCATCAACAACTAAGACACGACATTTTTTACCTTGATAACCCAATATAGTTCCCTGCTTCACAGTTCTCGAAGCCACTGCCCATTCTTTTGCTTCTGGAACTTCCACATCAAACCAGAAAGTACTGCCTTTACCTACTTCACTCTTTACTTCCAGTTGACTACCCATGAGTTTGACAATCTTTTGACTAATGGCTAACCCCAAACCTGTGCCTTCTGTCTGTTTTTTGCAGTCACCCACCTGTTCAAATGGCAGGAATATTTTCTCTTGTTGTTCTGGGGTCATACCTACTCCTGTATCTTTAACTTCAAAGTTGAGGCGATATTGGTCTGACAATTTTTGTGCGGTGACGCTAAAGGTAACGCTACCAATATCGGTAAATTTAATCCCATTGCTCAGGAGATTGATCAATACCTGCTGTAGTCGTTTTTCGTCAGCGCAAATGCCTATAGGTAAATTTTTATCGGGGGAGTAGTAAAAATTTATGCCTTTTTGTTCGGCTCGAATGCGACATATTTCCACCACTCCTTGGAGAAAAGAGGGAAAAGAAACTCGCTTGCCAAGAGGTCGAGTTTGCCGGCTTCAATTTTGGAGAGGTCGAGAATATCATTGATTAATTTCAGTAAGTGAAGACCACATTGTTTGATAATATCAAGACCTTTGTTTTCTTCCTCACTCATGGTTTCAGAATACTGAAGGATTTGAGCATAGCCAAGGATACCATTGAGGGGGGTGCGGAGTTCATGGCTCATATTGGCAAGAAATTCACTTTTGGCTTGGTTGGCTGCATTAGCAGTTTCTTTCGCTTGTTCCAATTGCCAGATGTAAGCTTGTTCTTCGGTCATTAACTGTTTGACACGGCAGATCAGTTGATTTAGGGATGTTGCTAATACACCTACTTCATCATTAGTTTGAACTGGTACTTGCAGATTGAAGTTAGAATCACGAGTAACTAATTGAGCAACATCTGTAACTGTTTGCAGTGGCTTGGCGATTGCATGACTGGTATATAAAGCTAGAATCAGAGCCACCCCTCCTGAAAGGCCAAAGCTAAAAACAATGATTTGATTTCGTAGAAGTTGGGCATTATTTAAGGCTTGCTCGGCATCTATTTCTCTTTGAATTGTGAGCTGATAAAACTCTCCCATCATATCGGGAGCTTCAATAAAAGCAACAAATTCTGGACTTTTAACTAAATTTATCAAGAGTTGTTCAGCAGTTTCTAAACCCTCAAGTTTCTGGGTCAGGGGTTGTACTGTTTTTGTAAAGGTAATTGCACGCTCCCTAAACTCCTCAACAGTTACTGCATAGTCTTCTAAAAAAGCTTGCAAATCTTTGAGGGTTGCTGGTTTTCCAGAATTATTGTGTTTAGCGAGCAAATCCTGAATATTTTGCAGTCGTTTGAGCAAAGCACCACTCTCTCGACGAAAAGCTTCAGGGTCTTGAAGGTAAGGAGCAAGTTGTTTAGCCAGGGAAAACGCATCTAATTTTTTTGACAAATGACCAAAAATAAAATTTCAAATGGAGAATATGCGATCGCGTTGCGGACTGGCAGTCTATCGCTTCTCAAATCACTGTCAAAAATACCAAAATTTT
>NZ_JAAHGK010000296.1:0-6628 GCF_010672505.1 Okeania sp. SIO2B9
TGATCGACAGACACAGGCATTAATTTTTCGTGTGTGGTGTAAAAAAAGGTTTGTTATCATTAATACAAGACAAGACATATTCAAAACGAGTACCTTTTTGATTGGTATGTTTGATAATTCTACAGATTTTTCCAATCCATTCATACTCAATCAACATTACATAAGTGTAGATATTTTCCCTCTGGCACAATATATACAGTCCAGGGGTTTATTATCATTCCATCTTCTATTTTATGGACTGTGAGGATCGTTTTTCCTTTTAGAAGTTGGACAAGGTGACTGGGAAAATTAGCAGATTGATTTTGGACTACTATTATGAATGCAATATTTAGTTGTTTTGGCAGATGAGAAAAAAATGTTTCTAATAGTTTTAGATTCTCTGCAAATATTGCTAGACCTACGACAAAAAATTGGTTTTCTAGTTGTAATTTCATTTTTTAATGGGGAAGAGGAAACAGGGAATAAGCAATAGGCAATATGTTGTACCTCACTTCTTTAATCAATGCTATAAAAATAATTTTTCCTACCTATTTAATCGGACTATCAAATATACAATTAGTTTTGTTTGACTACTTAGGGTTTGCGCTCATAAGTCTTATTGGTGAGGGTAGGAGACAGGAGACAGGAGACAGGAGACAGGATAAATGGGTACTTAGAGGAGGTAGGAGCGGGCGTTTTGTAAGAATGATTTTTCTGCCCAACTATGCGCCTAAAATACGCTCCTTTTTGAGCGTGAAGAGCTGAAAAACAGGCACTTTTTTTGAACAAAAAAAGGCTAAAACCTTTATCTGTAAATACTTTTATATTTAATCAGCAATCCCTACTTATTTTAGTAAACTATTCAAGAAAATAGGGAATAGGGAAAGACTTTTCAACTATTAGCTCTAGGAAATGCTTACTATTCAATCAGTCAATATTTGTCTACCCATTTTAAATTTTGAACAGTTTAACTAGCTATCAGCTTTTAGAACTCTGGGTTAAAATCCCCGCTTTCTATAAACCGGATAGTTTAGGAGGTTTTGAAATCCCTTTCTAAACGTAAAAAAAATAATTCTACTGATTACTGAGTGCTGAGTGCTGACCGCTTCTTTAAAGTTAAAATCATGCATTTATATTATCATGCTATAATTTCGTAATTAATCAAAAAAGTTATTAATTTGTTTTTAATTAATTGTAGTGAATAATAATCCTCGTCAATTAGCTTTTATTATCCTCCAAGAAGTGTATCGAAAAGAAGCTTTTGCTGATTTTGCTCTAGATAAACATTTGAGAAAAAATGACTTAATTGATGCCAACCGTCGATTAGTTACAGAGTTAGTTTATGGATGTGTGAGAAGGCAGCGATCGCTTGATGCAATTATCGATCGATTAGCAAAAAAGAAATCTCACCAACAACATCCAGACTTACGGATAATTCTCCATATTGGTTTATATCAATTATCCTATTTAACACAAATTCCAGAATCAGCAGCAGTTAATACCACAGTTGAGCTAGCAAAAGAAAATAAACTGGCTAAATTAACTGGTTTTATTAATGGTTTACTCAGAGAATATATTCGGCGAGAATTGACGATTGACTTGCCCAAAAATCCAGTACAAAAATTAGGAACATTATATAGTTTTCCTGACTGGATAGTTAAATATTGGATAGAGACATTAGGTTTAAGAGAAACTGAAGAATTATGCTCATGGTTCAATCAATCGCCGAGTCTTGATTTAAGAATTAATCCACTCAAAATCTCAATTACAGAAGTAGAAACAGCTATGAAAAATACAGGTATTTGTGTTAACTGGATACCTCAATTTCCCCAACTTTTAAGACTAACAGGTGCAGTAGGTTCAATTCAAAAATTACCGGGTTATGAAGAGGGTTTGTGGTCAGTTCAAGATAGTAGCGCTCAATTAGTTAGTTATTTATTAAATCCACAACCAGGAGAAATCATCATTGATGCCTGTGCTGCCCCTGGAGGTAAGACAACTCACATAGCAGAATTAATAGGAGATAATGGCAAAATTTTTGCTATTGATAAAACAGCTTCTCGACTAAAAATGTTAGAACAAAATTCTGAAAGATTGCAGTTAAAATCTATTTCTATTTATATAGGAGATAGTCGAAGTTTTCCTGAATTTATTAATCAAGCTGACCGAGTTTTATTAGATGCACCTTGTTCTGGTTTAGGAACTTTACACCGTCGAGCGGATGCAAGGTGGAGACAAACTCCAGAGAATATTCAAAAGCTCTCAAAACTTCAGAGTGAGTTATTAGAAAATACTGCCAAATGGGTCAAACCAGCCGGAGTTTTGGTATATGCAACTTGTACAATTCATCCTTTAGAAAATGAGGAGGTGATTGAGAAGTTTTTGACCAATAATTCTGAGTGGGAAATTGAAGCGCCAACTATTGATTTTATAGTGTCTCCCACTGTGGAAGGATGGGTAAAAGTTTGGCCTAATAGAGAACACATGGATGGTTTTTTTATGGTGAAATTGAGAAGAAAGTGTCAGAAATTAACAATTAATAATTAATAATTAATAATTAATTATTAATTAGGGTTTGCGTATGGAAAGTCTTTTTGCTGAGGTAGGAGACAGGAGACAGGAGACAGGAGACAGGAGACGAACCACCCCTCGCCCCTCCCCCTCCCAGGAGGGGAAGTCAGGAGAAATGGGAATGAGCGAGGAGGTAGGAGTAAGAATTGTCAGAATGATTTTTCTGCTCAACTCTTGCCTAAAATACTAGCTTTTTGAGGGTTTTCAACTGAAACAGGGGCACTTTTTTCAATCATAAAAATGCTCAAACCTTTATATATCAATACTTTTATATTTTATCGGTAAGCCCTAATTATTACTTATTCTTAAAAGAAGGGGATTGACTAAAAGGAAAATTTTTGATTTTATCTCCTTAAAAGGGGAAGCTTTAAACCTGAATTGTTTAATTATTAATTATTCGGTAAGTGGTAGTTTTTAGGTGTTAGGTGGTAGGTGTCATTGCAATTCCCAAGAAGTGTGAGTTCAACAATTATTCATTATTCATTATTCATTATTCATTGTTGAAATATATTCTGCCAAATCTTCTAATGGTTCATCAAAATCATCTGACATAATAATTTGATTTGCCCAACTACCATAACCCTTAACAGTTTCTATCTTTTCTGTGAATTGTTGATTATTCGGATATTTTTCTCGTAAATATTCTGCATAATTCAACAGTTCTTTTTTCAGAGATTCAGGCAGATTAATTACAACTTTCCACAAAGCTATATCGGTATTCATAAATTTTATTCTAACCAAATAATAGGGATAAAAATCTCATCAAAAACTGTGTAATTTCAGTTATCACTTGTCAATACTCATAATTATATCATATATAACTTTGTAAGAGTTTGACTGAATAACCGAGGGGCGATATAGCGTTTCTCAAGTTACTAAGGTACAGTTGTTTTTCTTGTTTTCTATTCCCTACTCCCTACTCCCTACTCCCTAAACAGCGATCGCCTCCAAAATTAACAACCCTAAATCTTTATATAAACCTCTATTTTGCTGAGGACAACTATGGTGAGTTAAACAGCGGGGACAACCATATTCACAATCACAATTTTTTGCTAATTCTGTTGCCTTCTTTGCAAACTTCAACAGTTGATTAAAAATTGCTTCACTCGCACCATTTCCACCATCGCAAGTATCAAAAAAATAACCGATAGTTTCTCCTCTCTCTTGCTTCACAAACCATTGAACATCCTGACTCGAACTTAACACTACTAAAGGCACAGCAAACATTAGTTGATGCCCCATACTATGCAATGCAATAAAATCTGAATTACAACTCCATAAATTTTTGAATTTATCTGGAATTTTGTCTTGATACTTCTCTTTTATTTTCTCCTTAATTTCTCTAAAATTTTCCCCTATAGCATTGCTAAAAGCATAATTTATCTCTACCTTCACAACTGGAGCTTGATATTGAGTTTGATAGGGCGGATCGAAACTACCTCCATCTACAACTTTAGTAATTTCACCTCCTTTTTTATATTCAGTAGCAAACAAATCATATCCTGTGACTAAAAAGGTAATTTCTCCCCAGATTAAACTTAATCTTAATCTAGCGTGCGGAATATTTGCTTGAATTATTTGGGATTTTGCTAATTGCTGAGTTTCTTGAATAACTAACTCAGTTTTTGGCTTGCTTTCTAAATTACAATTTTTGCCTAAAGGTTTTAAAATTGCTTTTTTTGTATCTAAGTCGAGATTCTCAGAACGATAAAAAATTAACTCACTGTCATAATTTTGGGCTAAATAAATTGCCCCTGGAAAAACTTCCTGATGGGCAAGACTCATTTGCATTTTTTCAAAAGTTTCTCCAGTATTAATATTGATTAATTCCACATCATTTTGAGCATGACCGCGAATATTAATATTCCGATGAGGAAAACCATATCCCCAAAGTTCAGAAGAGTTAGTAATATAGATTTTTTCTTGTTTCAATAAACTATCAGCAATAGCTCCAGCTACTTCTCCAAAACGTTCTGTTATTTCATTCAAAGGTAGGCCACTTTCGACACAACTACATTCTAAATGTTTGCCCAAAATAGTCGGATAATTTGGATTAAAAGCAGCACTTTCCACCTCACCATTTAATAATAAATCTGGTTTATTTCCATAGAAATTATCCAACGGGTTTTGAGCTACTGGTAAAAACATCACTAACCCAGGATTTCTACGTCCTGCTCTACCAATTCTCTGTCGCCATGACATTAAACTACCAGGATAACCACGCACCAAACAACAATCAAGTCCTGGTAAATCAATTCCTGCTTCTAATGCAGAAGTAGAAAGAATAACTTTTACTATACCAGCTTCTAATTTTTGGATAATATCCTGTCGTCTATTAAATTGCAAAGAACCATAAAAAATTGCCACTTTATCTGCTAAATAACTCTCACCATTCTTATCAGCTATTCGCTTAATTATACCCAGGAGTTTTTTCACAGCACTGCGAGAATTACAAAATACTATCCCACTTAGATCGTGGCGTAACCAAGACAGAATTATTTGACAAGCATCGGGGTTAGCAGTTTCGCTAGGTTCCAAACATAAAATTGTTCTACCAGCACTATCAGCACCACTTTTTGATATTAGATGAAGTCGTTCCGGTTCCTCAGATCGGTTGCTAAATCTCATTGCCATTTCTGCGGGGTTGCCAATAGTAGCTGAACTAAAAATAAATTGTAGTTTTTTTGAACTTCCTCCTACTCTGTCTACCACCATTTTTAATCTGCGCATTAGGTTGGCAAAATGAGCGCCAAAAGCACCTCTATAAGTATGAGATTCATCTATAACTACATAGCGGAGTTGTTGAAAAAATTTACGCCATCCTTCTCCATCTTTGCTTCTAATTCTATATAGTTGATAGTGTAATAAATCTGGGCTGACTCCTAAAATATTGGGTGGGTTGGGGATAAATAATTTTTTCCTTTGTTTTGAGGATGTGTCACCTGTAATTAATCCAATTTTGACAGAATTTTCGGGAAAGTATGAGACCATTTTTTCCAACTTTTGCATCTGGTCTAATGCTAATGCTTTGAGGGGAAAAATATATAATGCTGTGGTCTGAGGTTGTTGTAAACATGATTCTAAAATCCCTAAGTTATAACAGAGAGTTTTACCAGAAGCTGTGGGGGTAAAGATGCAAAGGTCTAATTTTTTTCTCAGAGCGTTTAATGATTCAATTTGATGTTCATAGAGTTCCGTAATCTTTTGTAAAATGAGAGAATTTTTGAGAGTTATTGGTAAATCTTCTGGCAAAGGATAAAGTTTTCCTGGAGTTGGTGGTGTATTTTCTATAGCTACTAATTTATCTGAAAATTCTTGGGCTATTGTTTGAAATACTGGTCGGGGAATAGCTGCTATTTCTGCGGAAGTAATCTTTGATTTTTCAGGCTGTTTTAACTTCTTAGTCTGAAAATTTTTACTATCTCTTTGATGAATTTGTTTTTGATTAATTGCTATTTGCCAATCAGGAAAATGTACTGGGGTTGTATTTTCTAGAAAGTCTACAATTAAACGTTTGCCTAATACTGCTGTAATTTGACCAATACCATATTCAGGAGAATAAATTTTTGCACCAATTTTTAACCACTCTGGAGGTAATAGTAATTGATTTCCTGCAGCTTGGAGAATAGCAGCATAATCTGTAGGTTTATCTGTCATATTAGCTTTTTAGTAGTAGTGGACCGACACAGCTAAAATGGTGCATTAAAATAGTCAGCAATGGAGGACAATAATTATCATTTTCTTTGTGGGTTTAATACCTCACCGTCTACACGGTGTTCAAAATTACTTGGGGTTAGAATCCCCATGTAATTTTCCTCCTGTCTCCTGTCTCCTGTCTCCTGTCTCCTTCTTCAAGGGAAGAGGTCGGCCAGATAAAGTCTATCTGACGGATGTCATATAAAATCCAGTAGCATCGGTATAAAATTTTTTGAAGGTAGGAGTCAGGAGTCAGGTAGGGGAGCCGTCGGATTGGCGACGTACAGGAGTCAGGAGGGAAAACAGGTATAAAAATATTGTCCATCTTCACCATTGCCAAATCTTTATAACTGTTTTCCCTCCTGACTCTTGTACGTCGCTA
>NZ_JAAHGK010000297.1:0-6607 GCF_010672505.1 Okeania sp. SIO2B9
TTTCCTGACATAGATTACTAAGGTAGGGAAAAAAGTTAATTAATTCCGCTAAGGTTGTATCTATCCAAATAACTAATGGCTGTTTACATTCTAGATAAGCAGTAGGAGTTGCTCCTTCAGGAGAGAGAATAATTTCGGTATCTAAATTTGCCAGTTTTTCTGCTACCTGATTAGCATAATTTTTGCATACAATAGGTTCAGCCCAATTATAATAATCAGTTTTAAATAAGTGCCTATAAAACAACCATTTACTTTTAGTCAGCCAAGAATATGTTTTTTGTAAAGGTCCCAAATAGTTGATGATAATACCTTGATTAATTAAAGTTTTGGAAATAAAATTACTAGCACCGTAGTTACCGCCATTGTACTTAGACCAACTTGCAGGATTTAGAGCATCATAAGTAGTAACGTAAGCAATTTTCATATATTACTCTTACTGTGATTTTTGTGAGTACAAATATATTCAAAGTATTCAATAGTTTGCTGACTTAAATTTTGCCATCCTAACTGTTCTAAATTAGCTTGTGGCGATCGCCCTTCTTTGACTGCCCACTCTAACCCAGATTCTAAAATCTCTTTTGTTAGGTCTCCTGGATACAGCTTTACCCAATCTTGCCCCACCTGTTCCTGCAACTCTGCCATTGCTCCCTTATTAGGCACTAATATAGGGCAATCAAAAGAAAGAGCTAACAATGCACTACCTGAATTTAAAATCTCTTGAAACGGTAATATTACTAAATCTGCAGTCTGAAAATATTCTTGTAACTTCTCATCCGGTACAAACTCAAACTTTAATTTGACCCTAGAATCATTCTCTGCAACTTGAGATATCTGAGTACCAATTTCTGGAACTTCTAGTTTACCTGCCACTAATAATATCCAATTAGCAGGAGCTAATTCTCGAAAAACTCGGACTAGATGAGGTACATTTTTGTAGTAGTCGATATAACCGAGAAATAAAAGTACATGGGAGTCAAAAGGAACATCTAAATTTGTTTTAGCTACCTCACAATTTATATTATTGGGGTAGACCTCTCGATAATGACCATGAGGAATAACTGCGTGGGGGCGATCGCTCAATCTAGGAAAAGTTGCATCTGCTAACTCTTTACTTACTTGGCAATGACTAATACATCCATCTACTCGCTTGATCAGCTCTGACTGAAACCAGTGTGCCAACTTAGGATGTAAGAGGTTGTGGGGATATTGGTCGTGAATTGTCCAAATCACTTTTGTTCCTCTAACCCTAACCCAGTCTATAGCAAGAAGCATAGTTACAGCCCGCAAACCTGCTACTACTAGGTTTGGATGACGGACAATAGTTTCTGTCGGCCAGTGAAGGTGAAAAATATCATAGTATTGGCGTAGCAGTTTGCCAAAAGAAAATTCCGTAACTGTTAGCCCTTGTTGCACTACCTGAGAATATAATAGCCAGTTATAGGGGTTTTTATACCTAGTTTTAAATGCTGGCCAAGCAATAATTTTCATTAAAATTCCCGACAATCAATGCCACTCAAACCTGGTTGAGATTTTACTACTGAAGTATAGTTTGGTTCAACTGTATTCAAATAGCCATTCTTCCACAAGTAAAAAGGACTTTTCAAACTATTAATATATAGTTCAAACTCACAAGCTGCCACTACATCTGTTCGTAACTTCAAACCATATTTTAGTAAATGACGGATAATTTTCCGACTATCATTTGCCGTATAAGCGAAAAAAGCCAATGGTTTTAACCATGGTTTAACTCCTAACATTCGAGTAACATAACGACTCAAACCAATACCACGGAAAAATTTAATTAGATAATCTTTTTGTGTTCGATGTTGAGGAATTTTGTGAATTACTTCCATTGCTGGATTATACCAAATTTCCCAGCCTGCTTTTTGAATATAACTAATAGTTTCTGTATCTTCACCTGTTAACATTGAACCCGGTACTCTACCACCTAATATACATTGCTCTGGAACACTTTCTAACCATGCTTCCCGACGAACTACTAATCCAGCGGAAGGAGGTATTACCTTAATTGCAGGCTGATATAATAATGGTTGTTCTCCTCTTTCTGTGATGGCAAAAAATGATTTAATTCTGTCAAAATCAGGTGGTAGTTCTCCAGAAAAATCTCCATGAATTTGACTAGCATAAGCTCCTGCTTTTGGATATTTTTGAGCAAATTCATAAGCTGCTGCTACCCAATTTTCTGCTGGGATATTATCATCATCTAAGAAACCAATTAACGGAGAACTTGCTATTTCTACTGCTTTTTTTCTAGCAAATCCTGCACCTTGTTGTGCTTCATAACAGTATTTTAATGGAATTTTATCCGACCAGTTTTCTTGATATCTACTAATGATTTTTTTTGTATTATCTGTGCTGTTATTATCTACAACTATAATTTCCCAAGATAGTCCTTCTACTCCGATTTGAGCAAGTAATTTGTCTAGAACTAATGGTAATCGTTCAGCTCCATTATAAGTAGGAATTGCGATAGTAAAGTTAGCCATAATAATTAACTTTTTTTTATAAATCTTGCTATATCGATATGTACCTAATATTTTCGCAATTAGGCCACATTTTTTTTTCGTAATGTAGTAATGCAGTATAAAATGTGATACGAAAAATCAGGATTTATATAGTATCCGGATAATTAGTCAGTAGTCAGTAGTTAGTAGTTAGTATGTAGTTGGTATTTAGTAGTTCAATAGAGCGTTGGTAAATCAACAGATGAAACCTTAGAGACTGTTTGTAAAAGGAATATTAAATCCAGGCGTAGTGGCGTGACACGCCTAAAATGGTGCAATAGATTTTTATTCAAATACATTAACCGTAAAGATTAGAGCATTTTTCTAATACACTATTTTAGCTGTGTCAGTCTAGTAGGGTGGGTTAGGCGACAATAACAAAGAATCGGAACAAAAGTTTAACTTTCCGCCGTAACCCACCGAATATCGAGTATTAAGCACTCTGGCCATCTTAATCTTTAGTTTACAAACACTCTCTTAAAAGCCATCTGTTTCTGATACCTCTAAATATTCTACCATAGTAAGTGGTGGGTGTCACCCATCGGAGAAAATCATCTTACCAATTACCAACACCCCTCAATAGTCAATATTCAGTATTTACAGCAGATTCGGTGGTATGTGAGGTACAAACAAATATTAACGATCAACTAAAGAAAAACTTCCGAAAACTCTCCATAAATGATTTTAGGGCTACATTGCTGAAGTCAATTTTGATGGACTAATATGCACTTAGTCCTCTTGAGAGGATTTTTGTCTCATATCATGTCCGTTTAAAAGCGTGAGAAAAAACTTTCTTCTCCTCTTCCTTCTTTTTCCCTCCTAACTCAGTCCTCCTCCGTAGTTCTTTATAAGTATTCAACCAAACATTATATCATGGCAAAAATTGGAAGTCCTGGGTGACGATCGCTCTTTAATATTTAGTTAACAAACAAAAAATCTCTGATACTAAATCTTGCGCATTCTTGCTACATATTCTTGAGAGTAGGGAGTAGGGAGTAAAGTTCAAAAATATAATATATCTTGGCTTAATGCCGATAATCGTTACAAAAATTACTAAACCATTATTATTACTGAATAACTGAAGTCTTAATGAAGTATGGCATTATTTTTGGGAATTGGTATTAATCCCTATCATTTTTAGAAAAAAATAGCCCTGTCCTCATCAACTATAGGACAGGGTTAAATTAGATGAGATGAGTATAAAGAAAAATATATCAGCACTTATTCAAGTTAATGCCAGCGGCCTTAGCCATAGCTTGTATACCTTTGTTTTCTAAAGTTTTAATTGCTTTAGTCGATAATCGTAGTTTGACCCAACGATTACCTTGAGGCCACCAAACTCTCTTCCATTGGAGATTTGCTTGCTGTAACTTGTGGGTGCGGATATGGGAGTGGGAAACTGCATAGCCATTATTAGCTTTCTTTCCAGTCAATTGACATTTACGACCCATGATTTGTCTACCTAAATTTTTTCCACAGCCTATCTATTATCTCAAAAATCAAAAAGTTAATCAACCTTCTTCCTTCAACTTTTGACATCCTCTCCCGTTAAATAAGAGCGATTATAACGGGAGATTCCCAAACCTCACGATTCAGCTTTACTGCTTGAGTAGCACTTATCTAGCTTGAAAACTCCCCGACAGTACCCCAACGAGCGTCAATTTATTCTACGATCTGCAAAGGCCAAAGTGACACCTCATTGTGAGGATATCCACATTATTATAAGATAATTCTATCTGAGTATGATTTTAAGTTATACTCTTGCTAGTCTTGGTCAGTATCTGTTTTTATTTTGGTCGCGATTCATCTCCCGGTAAATTGGAGATTATACCGGGAGTCCTCAAAGCTCCATTTTAGCTAGCAGTTTTCAAATAGATAGACTAAAGTGGCCAAAGTATTCTCCTACTGCCTACTCCCGCGCACCAAAATAATTTTGTAGTCTACTTATGTAATTCGATCAAATTACTTTTTCAGTTAACTGAGTCAAGACCTGATTAGACCTTTCCACAAATTCTTTCATACCCTCAGCATCAAAACCTTTTTGTGCCATTAAAGCTAAATCATAAACATGATGACAGATTTGTTTAGCCAATTCTGCCGAAGGAGATTCTCCACTACCCTGAATAATACTACCTTGACTGAGATTAGCCAGATTCTGAATCAGTGGGTGAGCTGTATTTACCACTAGAACGTGGTCTTCTGGAAATTCTGCTTTTTCCTGCTGCAACATAGCAGTCATATCTCTCAATCTTCGCATAGCTTCTGGCAGCAATACCATTGCTGGTGGAGTAGTTTTGCTATCTTCTGATTTTAATGCTTGAGCTTTAACATTTATCTTGGGTTTATTCAGCGCTTTTTCAAATAATTCTTTAATTTGTTCGCTGCGAGTTTTATTGGTAGCTGGATCGACTATTTCTGATTGATTTTCTTTGTCAATTAATGTCTCATCTAGATCGGAATCTACCCTAGAGAATTTAACATCTTGATATTCTCTTTCTAGAAAACTAATAAAGTGGGTATCAATGAAAGAGTCGAGAAATAAAACTTCTAAACCTTGATTTTTGTGCAGCTCTACATAAGTTGCTTGAGATGCAGGTTCAGTACAGTAATATACACGGTTTTCATGGCGTTCTTTATTACGTTCTAAATATTCTTTGAGAGTTGTGTAATAAAAACCTTGTTCATCAGTATTTTTAGCATCAGAATTTTCTGGAGTTACTTCTTGCCAAACATCTTCTCCTTCTGCTTGTACTTCTACTGCTGGTTTAGCCTCAGTTTCAGTTGTTTCAGTTGAGTTAAGTTTGGCTGTAGTGCGGAAAATTATGATATCTTCTACTTGCTTTTTAAACTTATCGTCATTCAAAGCACCAAACTTAACAAATGTACCTACATCTTGCCAACAACTGATATATTTATCTTTTTCATCACGATAAATTTCTTTCAGGCGATCGCCTACTTTTTTGGCTATATAATCGGCGATTCTTCTGACAGTTCGATTACTTAACAGGGAACTGCGAGAGACATTGAGAGGAATATCTGTACTATCAATTACTCCTCGTAAAGGCATTAAAAATTTAGGAATAATTTCTTCACAATGGTCGGTAACAAATACTTGATTACAGAATAGTTTGATATTACCTTGGGTAACATCTACATCTGGCTTTAGTTTAGGAAAATAAAGAATTCCATTAACAATAAAAGGATAGTCAGTATTGAGATGAACCCATAATAGAGGCTCTTCTTGGAAAGGATAAAGATGACGATATAGTTCTAGATAGTCCTCTTGAGTAACATTTTGAGTAGATTCTCGCCAGATTGCTTTGTGTTTATTAACTACTTCTTCTTCAAATTTTATTGCCACTGGCATAAAATCACAGTAGGTTTTAATTAACTGTTGAATTCGAGTAGTTTCAAGATATTCTTGTTCTTCATCTTGGAGAGTTAAGGTAATAGTTGTACCTCTTTCTGTACGAGGAGAATCTGATAGTTCAAATTCTGGAGAACCGTCACAACTCCAATGAATCGCTTCTGCACCTTCTTGATAGGAAAGGGTATCAATTTCTACTTTTTTAGCAACCATGAAGGAGGAGTAAAACCCTAAACCAAAGTGACCAATAATTGCGTCTTCATCACCACCTTTATATTTTTCAATGAACTCTTCAGCACTGGAGAAAGCCACTTGATTAATATATTTTTTTATTTCATCAGCGGTCATCCCAATGCCATTATCAGTAATCGAAAGAGTTTGATTATCTTTGTCTATTTTAATTTCTATTTCTGGATTAGTAACATCACCACTATACTCTCCAGTTCGAGCCACCATTTTAAGTTTAGCAATGGCATCTACACCATTAGAAACTAATTCTCTTAAGAAAATTTCATGGTCAGTATAGAGAGATTTTTTGATAATTGGAAAGATATTTTCAGTATGGATACTGATCTTACCTTTTTACCATACATTGCGGTGACAACAAACCTAGCCGCAGCCGCAGGATTGGTGAGTAGTTTGGTAATGGCGAAAATCCGCTTTAACACACCGGATTTATCATTTGGCATCAATGGTGTGCTAGGGGGTCTGGTGG
>NZ_JAAHGK010000298.1:0-6604 GCF_010672505.1 Okeania sp. SIO2B9
TGGCATTTCTGGTCTTTTTTCAAAAGCTTCTAAGGCGTCATTAATATTATTTTTACTACAAATTGCTAGTAATATTCCTCGGTCTTTAATTGTTTTAATTTTGCGTTGAAATTCTAAAAATGCTTCGGAAACTGGGTCGCCTTGACCTATTTTAATTCCCATTACTCCTTCTTCTCCAACTACTCCTCCCCACAGAGTATTATCTAAGTCGAGTACAAGACATTTTTTGGTATAACCTTTTATTGCTTTTATATATCTAATTAATTCCCTGGCAATAGTTGGGAGAAAATTTTCTCGCCATTCCATTTTGGCGATATAATACATTTTTGCATTCTGGACTTGTTCTTTACCAAACCTTGAAGCTAACCGTTCAATATCAAAAAGATGTACTCTTGACTCTTTTTTTAGTAAACGCAGGAGTTCCAAATTTAATTCTAAATAAAATTCTGATTCTCCATATTCCTGATTCAGGTCAGCAATACCTGTTTGATAAAAATTTGGCTGTAGAAAGTTACTTATCAGAATATTGGCACTGGTTTGATTAACTGCTACTTTTAGCCAATCTGATATGTGGGAAATAATAAAATTTAAGCTGTTTTTTCTTTCATCTAAAGATAAGCTTGAATACTCATAATATATTTTTGGTTGTAACTCCCTGAGAGATATATCTAAATAAATTAAATCAGGATTATAGTTAATCAGGGGAGAATTAGGATTGAGTAATTCCTGAAAATATTGCTGATAGCTGCCAATATATTCTCCTGCAATTATTCCTTCAGAAACAGAGAAAACATTCACATAGGAAGGTAAAGGTTCAATTGTATAGTTTCCTAGATAGGCAATTTTAAATTCTGGTTTCTGAGAGAGTTTTTTGATACTTTTATCAATTAAGCTAATTTCTGTACTTTTAATTTCTGAAAAATCTACTTGTTTAATTAGATCGACTAATTCATCAAGAGAATTTGCTTGTTTCAAAAGTTGCTTCAGCTTTTTATCCATGTTTCCTACATCTCTAATTAAATACTTATCTATTTAACCTAATTATGTACTTATAACCATCCCTGTTCTCGGTACCAATCCCTAGTTTTTTGAATCCCTTCTTTAATCGAGTAT
Source organism: Okeania sp. SIO2B9 (assembly GCF_010672505.1). Classification (NCBI taxonomy): domain Bacteria; kingdom Bacillati; phylum Cyanobacteriota; class Cyanophyceae; order Oscillatoriales; family Microcoleaceae; genus Okeania; species Okeania sp. SIO2B9. The sequence continues at coordinate 1,114 of NZ_JAAHGK010000298.1, forward strand.
TGGGGTTCAAATCCTAAAACTTCCTTGGATTTTCCAATAGAAAATGCCCGATTATTTTGGAAAAAACTTACCCTTCTTCTATGTAAAGGTGGTTCAATATTCAAAGGAACACAAACCTTTTCACAAAGTGTTGCCAAAGTCAAAACCGGACCTAAAGGAACTCTAATATTTGGAGGTTTAACTCCCAATTCTGTAGCAATTAATTTACACAATTCATTAAGAGTTAAATATCCTTCTCCTCCAAAAATAAATACTTCTCCTATTGCCTTTTCATTATTTAGACAAAGTAAAAATCCTCGCACTACATCATCTATATAAGAAGGATGAAATAGTACATTTCCATCTCCAACTATCACAAATCGCCCTTTCTTGATCATTTTAAACAATTTCAACATTCGGCGATCGCCGGGTCCGAATAATGAGATGGGACGAATTACGGTAATTGGTAGACCTGTTTCTCGATAAAATTCCCACACTCGTTTTTCAGCAATTAATTTTGTTTCTTGATAAAGGTCTGTAGGATTAAAGGCAGTCTCTTCATTAGCTGGAATTTCTAGGACAGTTCCATGAACTCCAATAGTGCTACAATGAATCAGATGTTTCACGTTATGCCTTTTTGCAGCTTCTAAGACGTGATTTGTACCTTCTACATTAACTGCATGAGCTTCTTTGTCATCCGATCCACCTTTGCGAAAATTTGACACTACATGGATGACATTATCTACACCTTCGACTGCTTTTTCTACAGCTTTTGCATCTCTGATATCTCCCCAAACTACATCATACTTCTCAGAACTATTGTTATTAGGAATTCCTGTTGCAGGAGGACGAGCAAAAATTCGCACATTGTTTCCTGCTGCAGATAATTGAGAAACTATATGACTTCCCAGGAAACCTTTACCACCTGTTACTAATACTTTACTCATTAGCCAACTAAAATTTTAAATTATGTTTAAATTATATTTATCGGTTTATACTGCTTATGCACTTAATCGTAAAGCCAACTGGTTACGAATAAATCGAAATGGTGTTTCCAGGGAACCATAGGGTTGAATTGAAGTAGTAGGGTTTAATAAAATCTGCTTCATGCTTTTTCCTGGTTCCACTATATTAAATTCACCCTCTACTATAAACCCAAAACTTCCTGGTTTGGTATATTCAGATTTTAAGGGTAGAGGGTCTGTTCCTGGCAAAACTTTCCATCCCTTTTTTTCAGCTAGTTGAAAATAAGATGGTCTTGACCAAAAATTAGGACGACCACTATTGTCACCGAGACATATCATAGAAAGGGTATCTGAATTTAATAACTTTTGTAAAATATTACCTCTCTTCCCTATCCATTTTCCTACTCCCCAAGGTAACACAGGTATACTATCTTTTGATACTATGTTTTGGATGGTAGTTTCTACAGGTAAACCATCTACAAATTCATTATCTGAAATTAAGGCTAAAACTTCTAATTTTTCTGCGGTTACAATTTGCCGACCAGCAATGATGAAAATTTTTTGATTCTCGTTATTAGTGGCAGAAATTGATATTGATTCTTGAGTTGGAGCTAATTTCCAGTTATTAATTTGCTGATGATTTTGAGCATATTCTAATATTTTACTAAATTCAAAATCACCAAGCATTTCTGTTAAAAATATCAAAAAAACCGAGTTTTCAGTATCGGTTTTCGTTCTTGATATTTTATGAAAATTTGCTAGAGATGCATTCAATAGTTGGTCAAGTTCAAAACATTTATGAATATGAACGTGAGCATCTGCAATAATTTTTTGATTTATTTTGACTTGACTATTCATTGATTTATTCAATAAATTTGCTAGAGCGAAAATTTTTCCACAGCCATAATATACCGACAATTAATATTGAGTAAGACAATTCCCAAGTAATAAATATAAAATGGCTGACATCAAATAATCCTCTGGAGTGATGAACTGAGGGAAAAAACGGTATTGCTGACTTCAAATATGTATCTGTAAACGGCCAGAAAAGTTGTAAACCAGAACCACTTGTGGCAGTGAAAAAGTCTAAAACCAAATGAGAACTATAGATAACTAAAGTAAATAAAAATAGTTGTTTAAAGGAAGATTTGCGACAATAACTAATTAGCCAACTAACTATGAAACTAAAACCAATGGCAAAAACAAAAGTGTGAGTAATACCCCTATGAAATCTTTCGCCTGTGATTAACTGAGGTAGAAAATCAAAGTCAGCAAAAATAGCGACAAAAACAGGATAAAAAGTTTCCCAGCTCCACCAACGAGAGGGATAATATTTCAATTTTTCCTGGGGTAGAAACTTAGCTAGTACATATCCAGAAACTGAGTGAGCTATTGGAGATGGCATAGTTAAAAATTGTTGATATAAAGGAAAAGTATTAAAATAATTTTGGCGCTGGTATCAGGATAGTTATACTAATTAACTTAAACAATCTCCCCGAGAATTTCAAAACTAAGGGGAGCAAATAATCAGCTCAATTTTTGAGGGCTTAAAGTTTGTTTTTTTCAGATAATTTTACTTTCAATTTTCTGACAAAAAAAAGGTCTCAAGCCTCCCCTTTGAAGGGTATGAAAAAAACAAATCCATTAACAGGAAAGGAAAGGAAAAAACATAGTTACCACTTGGGAGGCTAACTGATAAATGATAACTGAAATGACTTGGATAAAACAAAATTAGAGATTTCCTGGAGTTTATCTAGACGGAAATTTTGACTGGGGTAAATCCAAAAATATTTTTGATTTCCTCTACTTCTTGTTGTAATTTTGTCGGACTCCAACCTAACTCTTTGCTCATAACTTCAGCACAGAATAGAATAGTTTCATCCCCTGGATATCCAGCACTACCTAATTCTGTCCGGCGCAATATTACATCACTTAATTTATGAGCCATTTCTTGATGGATAGCATGGAAAATTTCAGCTTTAATAACTTGCAGTTCACTCTCAGGATTATCCAAATAATTCAGAACTTCTGGATAAGCAGAGCCATAGTTATAAACTAGGCGACGAATAGTTGATTCTGTTAAACCTTTTCCTTGGTTTTCTACAATAGCATTCTGTAAAAAAGCGTTAAAATTTTCTATTTCCCCACCATATATAGGTGTAACTGATGAAACTGACTTAGGAGATTTTTTCCCTAATGATTTGAATAGATAATTAACTACTTTTTCAGCTACGTCTCTGGCAGTGGTATATTTCACTCCTACTATTGAAATTAAACCTAATAATCCAGTTTCGGAATGATCTAAAATTTGATAATGTTTGGCTAAGACGGGTTCGCCAGTTTTAGGATTAACATTAGTTGTTGGTAGCATCCCCCCATGTACAAATGAAATTTCTTCTCGCTTTAACTTTGCTCCTGGATATGCTTGGTTAATAGCAGTAATAAATTGATTTATGTCTTCTTCTGTGATTTGAAAATCATCGGGGTCTTGAGTATAAACTGCATATTCTGTACCAATCATAGACCGCCCACGCCAAGGAGAAATAAATAGAAAGCGACTACCTTTGTTAACTATACCATCTGAGTCAGCAGAACTATTTTTACTGGTAATACCTACTGCATATTTTTCAAATAGAGGACGAGTGGTAACTAAATTCATTGCTTTAGCCAAACCAAAAGGCGATCGCTCTTGTTGGTTGACCATACCTAGAATTTTATTTACCCAAGCTCCAGAGGTATTGATAAATGTTTGACCACGGATATCTAATTTATTTCCAGTTAGTCGGTCTATTGCCGTTACGCCAGTAATGCGATTATCATTTTGAATAAACCCATTAACTTCAACATAGTTTGCTACAGTTGCGCCTTTTTGGTCAGCAGAGCGTAAAAATGATATGTTCAGTCTTTCTGAATTATAGACTTGAGCATCATAGAATATAGCTCCTCCGGTCAAACCTTGAGTTGAAATACCAGGAAGTAACTCCAAACATTTCTTTTGAGAAATTACACGACCGTTAGGAATATGTTTTTGTTGGTCTAGGAGTCTGTTGCGATCGCAACTTACCAAGTCATTAACTGCTAATGCTATAGACAAAGCTTCTTTTCCCTTCAACCCATGTCCATAAGTAGGGATCAAAACTGGCAGTGGATGAATAAGATGGGGTGCTATTCTCATTAAAGTGGTGCGTTCGTGAATTGACTCCCGCATCCGCTTAAAATCGGCATTTTGTAGATATCGCAGTCCTCCGTGAATAGTTTTTAAGCTATTAGCAGAAGTTGCCGCACCAAAATCATTTTTTTCTACAAGGGCTACAGAGAGGCCACACAGACTTGCTTCCCTAGCTAGAGTAGCTCCATATATTCCCCCACCTATTACCAGTACATCGTAAACTTGATTAGTTAGTTCCGTTAAATTTCTTTCCATAACATCTGAAATCTAAGGATGTAGATAACGAAGATAACTTTAGTGACATACTCGCACACTAACCTGACGGTATAGTGTGGGCTTCTCGTTTCACAGTCCCGGTATCCCGTCGGACTCCACGAGCTTTAAGAACGAGATGCCCCACCGCTCTTTTTGCACATAAAAAACTGCTCACCTAGTTCCGGAATAAGATTTTACGTTTTCCCACAGTTGACTAGGAATTCTGGCCAACAACCCCATATCCTATTAAATTTTCATGGTTCATTACTGGCGGCGATTAGCTCAAACCAGCATAGTTCAATGATAACATAAAAATTTGTAAATTAATTAGACATCGAGTCCCATTAATTTACCGCCGATTCATCTCACGCCAAATCGGCGATTTAGCTAACCTTAAGATACTTGATAATCTCCTGATTGCACAAGCTTTTTTTCAGAATCTCCATTCTGATTTTTGTCAGAGTTAATTGTTTCTTTTACTTGATTGTAGATACTACCTAACTTTTCACAAAAAGCAGCATAACTATGTTTTTTCTGAACCATGTTTTTACCTGCTTCCCCTAATTTAAATCTTAATTCAGGGTCTTTAATTAGAGAAATTATTCCTTTGGAAAAAGCTTGAGGATTAGAGTGAGATAACATTGCTGTTTTGTCATCTAATACCTGAGTATGAGTTGGTAAATTAGTTGCTAAGACAGCTTTACCACTATCAAGATAAGAATATATTTTCATTGGTGTATTCTTACCTTTTATCCGAGGAGATACTAAAACGTCAGCTTGAGCAAGATAATTTCCTAATTCACTAGCAGGTTTCTTTCCTAGAAAATATACTTTTTCTTGAATTCCTAACTTTTTAGCTTTATTTTGATATTTTTTAATATCTTCTTGCTCTCCTCCTACTATCACTAAATCAACTTCTTTTGTTTGTTTTAGTGCTAAAGCAAAACTATCTAGCAGTAAGTCCATACCTTGGTATTGTTCCAAATTACCCACATACATTAGCATTGTATTGCTAATTTTTAGCTCTTTTTTGAGGTTATGCTTAGTTGCAACTTTTTTTTCATTTAACAAAGAAATATCTGGTAATAGTACAACCTTTTTGGGTTGATATTGATTGATATTA
>NZ_JAAHGK010000299.1:0-6592 GCF_010672505.1 Okeania sp. SIO2B9
TGGATTCGCTCCCCCAAGTAATTTTGAACACCGTGTAGACGGTGGGGTATTAAACCCACAAAGAAAATGATAAACCGTACTATTAGATAGGCTGTGTTTAGAAGTAAATGAAATCTATTAGAACCAAGCTCAAACTTAATAACAAGCAGAAAACTCTGATGGCTCAACACTTAGGCTACTCACGTTTCTGTTATAATTGGGGTTTAAGTTTATGGAATGCTGCATATATTGATGGTTACAAGCCAAACATTCGTATAATTAGAGAGGTTTTTACTAACCACACAAAGCCTTTATATCCCTGGATGAAAACTTGTCATCTAAAGTTTACCAATATGCTTTCCGAAACTTAGGTGAAGCATTTAAAAGGTTCTTTAAAGGATTAGGAAAATACCCAAAGTTTAAAAAGAAGGGTAGGTCTGATTCTTTTCCTTCGGAATGCTACGCAAACACAATTGATAATTCTGGAAAACCAATAGAACTAAATGGATGGAATCATAAATTACCTTTTATTGGTATGGTCAAAACTTATGAACCCATTGAGGCAACAACTAAAAAAATCACTATTAGCAGACAAGCTTCGGATTGGTATCTCAGTTGTAGCTATGAATTTCGTTCTCACACTACACCCAAAAAAACTGATGTAGTAGGTGTAGATTTAGGTGTGAAAACCTTAGCGACATTAAGTGATGGAAAAGTATTTGAGAGTGTGAGATCGTATCATAAATTTGAAGCTAAGTTATCTCGACTGCAATACCTAAATCGTCATAAAGAGGTAGGCTCTGCTAACTGGAGGGCGGCACAACGGAAGATAGCCAGGTTGCATAGAAAAGTAGCAAACATCCGTAAAGACGCACTTCATAAACTGACAACATATTTAGCCAAAAACCACGGCAGTGTTGTCATAGAAGATTTAAACGTCAAGGGTATGTTAGCTAACCATAAGTTAGCGAAAATCAGTTAGCAGATAGTGATTTTATGAATTTCGGAGACAGCTTAAGTATAAATGCCAATGGTACGGCTCTAAGTTAGTAGTAGTTGATAGATTCTTTCCATCATCAAAAACTTGTTCTAACTGCGGTCACGTCCAAGATCTGCCATTAAACCTGAGAACTTATAACTGCCCAGATTGTGGGTTGTCAATAGATAGAGATTTAAACGCCAGTATAAATTTAAGAAAGCGAGTGCTAATTGGCGAGGAAACCTCAGAATGCAAGACACACTCAAGAGATGCGGTCGGCTCGACCGTGAATGCCTGTGCATGAATGCCTGTGGATGAGTAACCGCCGACGGCCTCAGTAGAAACAGGAAGTAAACATCAAGTTGTCACTTTATGTGACGCTTTGTATAAGTTTTATAGAGCAGTTAGGAACATCACTTTGCAAATATGCTGCTAGTGGAGTTAGCTGAAAATAGTGGGGCTGAGTTTCTGCAAAAATGCCGACACTGGCTAAAGCTCGTAACAGTCGATAAATTGCATCTTTGTTGGTATTAGTGGCACTGGCCAAGGCATCAGAGTGTTGTTCTCCGTCTTTGAGCAGATCGGCAATCCCGAGTTTTGCAGCAATATAAATACACTGTGAAATACGGTAACCTCGAATTGCTTCTAGTAGAGTTGTTGGAGATGGCATTGAAAATATATACTAACAGATAGTGAGTGAATATAAACTATTTTACAAGATGATCTCATCTCATGTCCATTAGTATAGTTTGTGTTAGAACTTACGCAGAAACCGGGTTTATATCAAATCTGTTGGCTTCGGAGTAATATAATTCAGTCGATCGTCATACAATGGGTAAGGGCGAATGGCCATTTGCGCTCCGCAAAGCTCCGAATGGCATCCCTACAATATAGGGCGAATACCATTCGCCCCTACATATTTAATACTGAATAACACCGATGCTACCAGATTTGATATTATCCACACATTTCCTGATTTGAAAGACAATAATCTGGGAAATCAACCCGGTTTCTTGTTTGGGTAAGTAATACCATGCCTGGTTGAATACTTATAAATAAACGATGGAATCCTCAGGAGTCAGGAGGGAATCAAGAAGAAAGAAGCAAGAAAAAAGAGGAGTAAAAGGAGAAAGTTTTTCGATCGCTAATTATCCTGACATGATATAAGTCCTGTTTGTAAAAGCTGGGGAAAGATCTACTATATTAGAGAAAAAATTTAGTCGCAACTTAACTACAGTAGTTAAGTTGCGACTAATGAGTCAAAAAAATCATATCATGTCTATTGGTATCGTTGGTGTAAAAGTTGAGGAAATATCTACCATATTTAAGATTTTCCTTCTTTTTTCTTTCTTCTTCCTTACTTTTGCTATACAAGACCGATGCTACCAAACATGATATCACTCAATTATTAGGAAAATATTTTTAACTCATAGAAGCATGACTACGGTCATAAGTAGTGACAAAACTAGGATGAGGTTTTCCTTGAATATTTCCCCAGTAATTATCTGCTTCCACGCCCACTTCTGTGGCGGTGCGGTTCAGCATTGACTGTTGACGATTTTTCACTAGGTTGTGATGACGGATCATTAAAGCACGAGCTTGATTTTCTACATACATATTTTTCATTCTCCTGTTGCTGACTTTTGATTTTCACTCTAGCTCATAGAAGCATGACTACGGTCATAAGTAGTGACAAAACTAGGATGAGGTTTTCCTTGAATATTTCCCCAGTAATTATCTGCTTCCACGCCCACTTCTGTGGCGGTGCGGTTCAGCATTGACTGTTGACGATTTTTCACTAGGTTATGATGACGGATCATTAAAGAGCGTGCTTGATTTTCTACCGACATATTTTTAATTCTCCTGTTTGATTAACTGTTGTTTGTTAAAGATTAATGATGATGGCAAGAAAGAAAATAAATTAGCTCATTGAAGCATGACCACGCTCATAATTTTTCCTAAAGCTAGGCTGTACTTTTCCTTGAATGTGGCCCCAATAGTTACTATTTTCTAAGCCCACTTCTACAGCTACTCTGTTTAGCATTGACTGTTGACGATTTTTTACTAAGTGGTGGTGACGTACCATTAAAGAGCGTGTTTGAGTTTCAGTAAACATATTTGATTTTCTCCCCTAATTATTGAACTTATGTTTGGGAAGCTTTTTTCCCTTACATTTTTATATTAACTAAAAATTCTGTAACTTTTGCTACAAAATGCTAATTATTTACAAATCTTTATTTTTATTAATTCTAAACGCTATATGTAGAGTTGCAATATATTAAACTTATATATGTAGCGTTCTGGCGCAATAAGGTATAGCGCTGTGCGCAGGCAACAGCTCATCTGGCAACAGCTCATCTGGGGGAATAAATTGCTGATCATATAAGACTTTTAGCTATTTGGCCTCTCCTGCAATTTGTAAATATACCAGCGCTCATTGCTATAGAAGGAAAGGTGAGAAGGGGGAAAGTTTTTCGATCGCTAGAAATCTCCAATACAGCGCTTTTGCTAATTTATGAACCACATCTTCACAAACAAAACCTTGTAGGGACTAACCATAGGAACGTCCCTACTGTGGTCTACCCAAATGAAAACCGCTGTCATAAAAAAGAAAATAAATTATCCCACATAAATCATCAATTATTTCCCCTCCTGGGAGGGGGAGGGGCGAGGGGTGGGTTCCCTACTCCCTACTTCCTACTCCCTCTTTTAACTACTGAAAAAGTGGTTTGTACACTCGATAGTTGATTTGAGGAAAGATATTGTCGATCACCTCCAGCTTTTCCAACCAACCTGAATCAATCTTTCCCTGTAGAATATCTTCATAGAGCTTATTAAAACGCATCAAATGGGACCTTGTTCTCCGCACAGCATAAGAAACCATAGTCCCCGTACTCATAATAAAAGCCCAATCAGAAGATTGAGCCAGCAAAAGTTCTCTGGCAGCTTGATTTAATGCCCGCAACTCCAACTCATCTGCTGGTGTTCGTCCCGCCAACTCAATCATTCGCTCTGCAGTAGTATGTAGATGAGGATAAATCCAAGAGTTAGTATTATTGAGCCAATATTCATGAAAACCCTTATATCCCCAACTAGACTGTGCTGGAAGACAAACTTGATGTTCTGGGTGTTTCTGCAAATAATCTGCTAAATGAGTCATCCGATAAGTACTTTGGTCATACCAAGTTTTACGGAAGAGGAAATCCAAAAACCAAGGTCCTTCATACCACCAGTGACCAAACAACTCAGCATCGTAAGGAGAAACAATAATCGGGAGTTGCTCCATAATATGGTATAAATGCTCAACCTGGCGTTCCCGATTAAACATAAAATTGCCAGCGTGTTCCGCAGCTTTTTCCCTGGCCCAGTACGGGTCGTAAAGTTGTTTATCTCCTAATCCCAAGCCACGACCTGTAATTTTATGATATTTAATACCAGTATTCTTCCTCTGGCCATTAGGCATAATATAAGGCTTTATATATTCATATTCTGCTTCCCAACCTAAATCTTTATAAAACTCTCGATATTCTGTGTCTCCTGGATATCCTACTTGGGAAGACCAAACCTGTTGAGAAGATTCATGGTCTCTGGAAAAAACAGCTACTCCTGTTTCTGTAAATATAGGAGCATAACTACCAAATCTAGGCCGTGGTCGAGCATAGAGTACGCCGTGGCTATCTGTTAAAAAGTAACGTATCCCAGCATCTGCCAACATTCGCTCCAGACCTTCATAATAGGCACATTCTGGCACCCAAATCCCTCTGGGACGACGGCCAAAATTTGCTTCATAATCTTGACAAGCAACCTCTATTTGTGCCCAGACTGCCTCCGGATACATTTTCATTAGTGGAAAGTAACCATGAGTGGCCCCACAGGTCATAATTTCTAGGTTATTGCTGTCTTGAAACTGTTTAAATGCAGAAATTAAGTCGCAGTCGTAACGTTCCCAGAGTTCTCGAACATTATTGAAGTGGGTGGCGTAATGTTCTGCAAGGTAGCGGATATGACCGTTATGGAGATTGTGGTCATATTCTTTTTCTGCTAATTCTTCAAGTAAGCTTAAATGGTGTTCATAGCGTTCTTGTAATAGTGGGTCTCGTAGCATAGACACCAAAGGTGGTGTGAGACTCATAGTAATTTTAAAGTCCACACCATCTCGTTTTAATCCCTCAAACATTTGTATTAGAGGGACATAAGTTTCGGTTATTGCTTCAAAGAGCCACTCTTCTTCTAGGACATAATCACTTTCTGGATGTCTGACAAAAGGTAGATGGGCATGAAGAACAAAGGCGAGGTAGCCAATAGCCATAGTTTTTAAGGGTAATTAATAAAAGGGCGAGTTAAAATTGAAAATATTTACAATGTTTCAAGATTGTAAGGGTAAAGGGTACAAAAGTTAACTAGCTATCAGCTTTTAGCTATCAGCTATCAGCTTTTATCAAAATAATTGGGTCGCGCCACCCTGCCTTGATTGGCGAAATATTTTTGGAGCGAAGCTCAAGTCCCCTACTTCCCCTCCTGGGAGGGGGAGGGGCGAGGGGTGGGTTAACTTCTGACTTTTGACTTCTGAGTTCTGATCTCTGACTTCGTTAACGCTCTGGGTAAAAATCCCCGGCTTCTGAGCAACCGGATGGCCCTCGGAGGAGTTGAAATCTCCTTTCCGTTCCGGAATGCTCCACAAACAAAGGCATCTCAAAAAAATCTGCTGAAAGCTGTTTGCGCAGCATTCCGCAGAAAAAGCTGACCGCTGAAGTGCTTCTTTAATATCAATTAGTAGCTGATACCTTAATTAAGCCTATTTGTATTGATATATGCTGCCATCAGGTAAGATTGCACCGTTGAGCTGGGCATCGATGAAGCTAGCATTACTAATATCAGTGTCCCGCAAATCTGCTCCTCTTAAATCGGCATTCCAAAAAATGGCTTCTGTGAGGTCTGCTCCGCGTAAATTGGCCTCTTGAAGATTTGCCCCCCAAAAGTTAGTAGATTTAAGGATAGACTTTTGTAAGTTAGCTTCTTGTAAGTTGGCGCTCTCGAATTTTGCCCCTGTTAAATCTGTGTTGGTAAAGTTGGCTTTTTCAAGGTTTGTACCAGAGAAGTTAGCATTTTTTAATACAGAACCAGTCACGTTCATTTTCTTATAATTAGAATCACTGAGATTTATATCGGAAAGGTTGCAGAAAAAACATTCTTTTGAACGTTTTAAAATTCGTACTTGCCACTTTGTATATGCAACTACAGGTGTAGCAAAAGCTATGGAAAATAATAGGGTTGTTATTAATATTTTAAATTTCATTTTAGCCATTAATATTTGAAGACAAAATAAGCTTTAGATAGCTAAGTTTATTATAGCAAGCGAGAAGGAAGAAGGAAGAGGGAAGTAATACCAAGTGTGATAAATGTTTGCCACATTATTCTTGAGCAGGGGAGTAGGGGAGTGGGGGAGTAGGGGAGAAGTAAACATCAGAATAATTGAAGTATCACCTAAAGTTAAGCATTCTTTTTTCACCCTTGCTATAAGAAGGAAAAATATTGCTTTGTCTGAGTTTTAAGCTTTCGATATATCCGCGCACTTTCCTTCGACTGCTATATCAGTATTATTTATTTAGTATTTAGGAATAAGCTTGTGTCAAG
>NZ_JAAHGK010000003.1:0-21829 GCF_010672505.1 Okeania sp. SIO2B9
GTTAGAAGAAATTCTGTTTGAGCGTTGTCAAGTTCTTTTAACACAGCAATTTGCAATCAAGGCTATAACCCAGTACCATTGGTGGCCGAAAATTCAGGTTTAATTACTCCGATGCTACCGGATTTGATATAACACCTCTGGAGAGACTGGCCTCTGCTTGAATGAGGAAACTCAAACGAGTAAGCCGACTCGATGAAAGAGGAAGTCTAAATAGCAATATTTAGAATCCCTGTCGCTTTAGTGCGGGGAGTACGTCACAGTTCTAAAAGAAACTTCATTAGTATTAGGATTATAAAGAGTATAGGTAGCATTTCCGGGTAAACTTTCTACATTACCGACTCCTATAACCTACATTACGCACGACAAAATGTAGTATTAATTTAGGAGTCATATAGAATCCGGTTATTGGGACTTACACAACTTAACTGTTTCTTCCCAGCAACCACTACAGTTAACTTTTACTGAAACCGAGAAAATATTTGATCCAAAAGCCGTTTATGGTGATGGCCCTAACCCCACACAATTGTAAATAAATAAAAAGGATTTTTATGTTATCTTAATCATGAGAATGATTATCATTCTTATACATGATTATCCTCCTCAACCTTCCAAGATGAATTGCTTTGGGGTTAAAAAGAAAAAGGTTGCAGGAGAAGTCCAAGGCCAACTATAACCATTACGCTTATGCTAAGTACTGAAACTCCGAAACCTCAGTTAAAGACTTCATTTCTCCAACGGCTCCAGAGTCCAGATCGTCCAGTGGTGATCTTTGATGGCGCAATGGGAACTAACATCCAATCCCAAAACTTGACCGCCGAGGACTTTGGTGGAGCGGAATATGAAGGTTGTAATGAATATTTAGTCATCACCAAGCCAGAGGCAGTGGCCAAGGTCCATCGTGATTTTCTTGCAGCGGGGGCGGATGTTGTCGAGACTGATAGCTTTGGCTCTAGCCCCTTAGTCCTTGCAGAGTACGATCTAGCCGATCGCGCCTACGAGCTAAGTAGAAAGGCAGCAGAATTGGCTCGCAGTTGTGCGGATGAGTTTACCACTCCCGAAAAACCAAGATTTGTCGCAGGTTCCATCGGTCCAGGAACTAAGCTACCCACCCTCGGTCATATTACCTATGATGAATTGAGATCGAGCTTCATGGTGCAAGCAGAAGGTCTCTATGACGGGGGAGCCGATCTTTTCATCGTCGAAACCTGTCAAGATGTTCTGCAAATTAAGGCAGCATTGAGTGCGTTTGAGGCGGTATTTGCCAAAAAAGGTTCGCGAATCCCCTTAATGGTGTCCGTGACCATGGAAATCCAGGGAACCATGTTGGTGGGAACCGATATCTCTGGGGTACTGGCAATTCTGGAACCCTTCCCCATTGATATTTTGGGGCTAAATTGTGCGACGGGTCCCAATTTGATGACTTCTCATATTAAGTATCTGTCAGAAAATTCACCTTTCCCCATTTCCTGTATTCCCAATGCGGGACTACCAGAAAATATTGGCGGTCAGGCAGTTTATAAAATGACCCCCGAAGAATATACAACTGCCATGACAGGGTTCATTGCCGAACATGGAGTTCAGATTGTCGGTGGTTGCTGCGGTACGCGCCCAGCACATATTCAAGCTTTAGCCGAGGCTGTGGAACACACCCCACTAAAAGAGCGTTCGGTGCGAAAAAATACTGTAGGGGAGATTCGAGAGTCACTCTCCTATACGCCAGCAGCAGCTTCCATTTATTCCGCCCAAACCTACGAGCAGGATAATTCTTTTTTAATCGTTGGCGAGCGATTAAATGCCAGTGGTTCTAAGAAAGTCCGCAAGCTGTTGAATGAAGATGATTGGGATGGGTTATTGGCGATCGCTAAATCCCAGGTCAAAGAAGGGGCGCATATGCTGGACGTAAACGTGGATTACGTCGGGCGTGATGGAGAACGGGATATGCGAGAACTGGTATCGCGACTCGTGACTAATACGACCCTCCCACTGATGCTCGACTCCACCGAGTGGACAAAAATGGAAGCAGGTCTCAAGGTCGCTGGGGGTAAATGTTTGCTCAATTCCACCAACTATGAAGATGGAGAAGAGCGATTTTTTAAAGTGTTGGAATTGGCGAAGGAATATGGTGCAGGAGTTGTCATCGGCTGTATTGATGAAGAGGGAATGGCTCGAACCGCCAAGAAAAAATTCGAGATTGCCCAACGCGCTTATGAGGATGCGCTCAAGTTTGGGATTCCACCCCATGAAATTTTCTATGATACCTTAGCCCTACCGATTTCAACTGGGATTGAGGAGGATCGGGAAAATGCCAAAGCAACCATCGAATCAATTCGACTGATTCGGGAAAATCTGCCCGGCGTTCACTTTATGCTGGGGGTCTCTAATATTTCTTTTGGCTTGAGTCCAGCTACTCGCATCACCTTAAATTCTGTCTTCCTGAATGAAGCGATGAAAGCTGGGATGGATGGTTCGATTGTCTCTGCTGCCAAGATTTTGCCGTTATCGAAGATTGACGAAGAACATCAACAGATATGTCGCGATTTGATTTATGACAAGCGCAAATTTGAAGGCGATATTTGCACCTACGATCCATTGACGAAGCTGACGGAAATTTTTGCGGGGGTGAGTGCAAAAGATGCTAGATCGAGTGCTTCCTTAGCAGATTTGCCCATCGACGAACGCTTGAAGCAACATATTATTGATGGCGAGCGGATTGGATTAGATGATGCGTTAAAGGCAGGTTTAGATGCAGGTCATAAAGCACTGGAAATTATCAATACTTTCTTGTTGGATGGGATGAAGGTTGTGGGGGAACTGTTTGGCTCTGGTCAAATGCAATTGCCCTTCGTCTTGCAGTCAGCCGAAACCATGAAATCTGCCGTTGCTTTCCTCGAACCCTACATGGAAAAAATCGAAGGCGAGGACGAAGATCGCGGTAAAGGTAAATTCCTGATTGCTACCGTTAAAGGCGATGTCCATGATATCGGGAAGAATCTGGTGGATATCATCTTGACCAATAATGGCTACAAGGTGGTCAATCTGGGCATTAAACAAGCCATTGAGGCAATCGTCGAAGCTTATGAGCAGCATCAGCCTGATTGTATTGCCATGAGTGGCTTGCTGGTGAAGTCTACAGCATTTATGAAAGAAAATCTGGCAGCATTTAATGCTAAAGGTATTACAGTTCCAGTGATTTTAGGCGGTGCAGCACTAACACCAAAGTTTGTGTATGGAGATTGTCAAGATACTTACAACGGGCAGGTGATTTACGGTAAAGATGCTTTTGCCGATTTGACCTTTATGGATCGACTGATGCCCGCCAAAGAACAGCATTCCTGGGTGGATACCGAAGGCTTTACAGGGGAATTCGCTCAGTTTAACCAAAAGGGACGCAAGGCGATTGAAGATTCAGATCGAGAACTCAATGGTGATGGGTCCAAATCCGATGGAGAACTCAATGGCGATGGGAAGAAATCCGATGAACCCACTGTCATTGATACCAAACGCTCGGAAGATGTGGCGATTGATATCGAACGTCCTGCGCCGCCTTTCTGGGGGACGAAAATTCTTCAGAGTGGCGATCTAGATTTAGAAGAACTGTTCTGGTACATGGATTTGCAGGCACTGTTTGCTGGTCAATGGCAATTCCGTAAACCGAAAGGTCAATCTCGCGAGGAATATGATTGGTTCCTGGCATCAAAGGTTCATCCGATATTGGAAGAATGGAAGGAAAAAATTCGCACAGAAAAATGGTTGGAACCCACTCTAGTTTATGGTTATTTCCCCTGTGCAGCGATCGGCAATTCTGTTCATGTTTACGAGCCTAGTGTTATCGAGCAGGGGTTAACACCGAAAACAGCAACCCCGTTCGTCACTTGGACATTCCCCCGTCAGAAATCCGGGCGTCGGCTGTGCATTGCTGATTTCATCCGCCCCCTCGAACAGAATCAATTTGATGTCTTGCCTATGCAGGCAGTCACTATGGGAGAAATTGCCACCGAGAAAGCACAGGAACTCTATAAAGACAACAAGTACACGGATTATCTGTACTTCCACGGGATGGCAGTCCAGTTGGCGGAAGCCTTGGCAGAATGGAGTCATGCCAGGATTCGGCGGGAATTAGGCTATGGAGATTTAGAGCCAGATAACATTCGCGATGTATTAGCCCAAAGGTATCAGGGTTCTCGGTATAGTTTTGGCTATCCAGCTTGTCCGACGGTGATGGATCAAGTGCCACAGTTGCAATTATTGGGATGCGATCGTATTGGGTTATTGATCGATGAGAGCGAACAGCTTTATCCAGAGCAATCGACCACTGCTTTTGTCGTCTATCATCCTGTCGCTAGATATTTTAGTGCGTAAGAGCGATCGGGAATGGGGTCGCCCTTAAATCCAGGCGACCTCTAATTTTTCTTGATCGGGACTTACGCAAATTGCCAAATCCAACCCTAAATGTAGGGGCGATTCGCGAATCGCCCCTACAGATATAGCGGTAATGCGTAAGTCCTGTTTTCTCGATCATTACTAGGCATCGACATAGCTCCTTTAGCCTAAATTCCAACTGGATTTGCTTTCAAAATAGAGGTCTCTAATGAGTCAAACAAGCGATGGATCGAATTGGCATCAAGATTTTATTGCCAGTAATTTGCTGGTCATTGGCTATAATGCTTGGGTTGGTCATCTCAGTCAGAAGCGCGGTGCGATTGTTTGTAGCACAAATTCTCCAGCATTGGGGGTTAGCGGAGAATCATTCAAAACCCATTTTGTCGGACGTTCTCGCCTTGCGCCGTTCCTGAATGCCTGGTTAGCGGCTCCTGACACTGCAATTTTGCCCCATGACTTTATGATTGGTCACATCTTGGAAGTTGTCGATAATTATTCTCCAACCACAGAGGTTGTGTTGTTGCTGGAGTCTTTCGATCGGGCGATGTTCTTTTACTTGAAAAACCTACCCATGACACCACCTCAATGCTACGAGCAAGTACGTAAGACTTGGGATGAATTCCAGCCAGGAGTTAGTGCTGGGCAAGATGAACAACTTCCAAGAATCTGTCAGAACTGAGATATTGATAAATTGGTTATTTAAACCATAATTAACGTGAGTTCGGGTTAACAGGGTTAAAGCTTATCCCGAACTGAGGTTAAGCTAGTAGTCATTGCGGAGGATGGTTCTGATGTTTGGTAACTTTCAGCTTACTACATCCTCCTTTCCTTATCCCGAACTCAGGTGATTCAAGAATGCTCACTGTAGTTGCGAGCCAGCTCCATAAAAGCATTGAGATAATCAACTTCAAGATCGGTGCGACGGACACCCAAGAAGATTTGCTTTTGGACGCCACTGGCACCTAGTCGCACTGCACGCACGGGATATTTTTCAGAGAATTCCTCGACCAGCCAGCGTGGTAGAGCCGCCACTCCGCGTCCGCAGGCAACCATTTGAAGCATTATGTCCGTACTCTCGACCACTTTCTGTTTTCTCACCGTCATGCCCGCTGGAGCGAGGAAGTAGGTGTAGATATCTAGGCGATCCTGAGAAACCGGATAGGTGAAAAGCACTTCCTCGCCGAGCTGCTGGGGGATGACGTTATCCTTCTCTCCAAGTGGGTGCTCCGAAGAGACCACCAAAACCTGCTCATAATCAAATACCGGCTCAAAATGTAGTGATTTTTTTCGCAGCGGATCGGGTGTCACCAGCAGGTCAATCTCGTATGCGAAGAGCGCACCGATGCCGCCAAATTGAAACTTCTGTTTGACCTCAAAATCCACCAACGGCCAGGCGCGCAAGTAGGGAGTGACGATCTTCTGCAGCCACTGGTAGCATGGGTGGCACTCCATACCAATTCGTAATGTTCCCCGCTCACCACGAGCGAACTGTGCTAATTGTTCTTCTGCGTGGACGAACTGGGGAATCAGGCGGTTGGCTGTGGTCAGCAAATAGTTTCCTGCCGAAGTGAGGCGAAGGCTACGTCCTTCCCTATGCCAAAGCTTTACCCCTACCCGATCTTCCAGCTTACGCATACTGTGGCTCAACGCCGATTGTGTCAGGTGTAGCGCATTTGCGGCTGCGGTCATACTCCCATGCAAGTCAACCGCGCGGATAATATCAAGGTGGCTGCGTTCGAGAAATGTCATTGCTCAGTTTTCCATGAATT
The DNA here is from genome assembly GCF_010672505.1 of Okeania sp. SIO2B9. NCBI lineage: Bacteria > Bacillati > Cyanobacteriota > Cyanophyceae > Oscillatoriales > Microcoleaceae > Okeania > Okeania sp. SIO2B9. The sequence continues at coordinate 6,150 of NZ_JAAHGK010000003.1, forward strand.
TTGCTCATTACTCCATGAATAAACATCATTTGTATTCCCTTGTCAAGGTCAAGTCTGATAGATATAGTAAGATTAATGTCCAATAGACAACAAGGAAAACAGCAAAAGAAATTTGCTGGAATACTCTTACATCGGAGACAAGTTCTATGAGTAACAGCCATAAGACAACTATCAAAACACATTCCCTGGGGTACCCTCGCATCGGAGCCAAGCGTGAATTAAAAAAGGCTACGGAAGCATATTGGAAAGGCGAGCTGCCTCTGTCTGAGCTGATAGCCACTGGCAAGAACTTGCGCGAAATAAACTGGAAGAAGCAACAGGCAGCCGGAATCAATCTGATCCCGGTCAACGACTTCTCCTTTTACGACCAAGTGCTAGACATGAGCTGCCTGCTTGGCAATGTGCCGTCGCGTTTCGAGTGGCAAGGTGGGCAGACGGATATCAACACCGTTTTTACCATCGCTCGTGGTACCGAGGGCGGCGCTTCTTTGGTTGAAGACGAGAAGGACTGCCAAGCAAACAAGATTTCCACTTTCGCCAGCGAAATGACAAAGTGGTTCGATACGAATTACCACTTCATCGTGCCTGAGTTTCGGGCGAACACAACGTTTTCCCTAAGCGGCACCAAAGTCTTTGATGAGTTCGCGGAAGCTAAGGCACTGGGGATTAACGCGAAGCCAGTGCTAGTCGGCCCCGTGACTTACCTCTCCCTAGGCAAGGTACAGGATTCTAGCAACCCAGACTTCGATCCGTTGACCCTTCTCGATAACCTTGTCTCCGTCTATGAAGAGATTATCGGCAAGCTTGCAGCCGCAGGAGCGGAATGGATACAGCTCGATGAGCCGATTATTTCCACCGATCTTAGCGCTCTACAGCGCGATGCTTTGAAGGCAGCATACGATCGCCTCTCCAAGGCCAAAGGTTCGGCAAAGCTGCTCGTCACCACATATTTCGGTGGCGTAAGAGATAATCTTGACGACTACCTTGCGTTGCCGGTTGACGCCTTACACTTCGATTTTGTGCGGGGTTCAGAGGACATCGACACTGTTCTGGCAACCTTCCCGAAGAACAAAATTCTCTCCGCAGGAATCGTCGAAGGCCGCAATATTTGGAAGAATGATTACGATGCCTCACTAGAAGTTTTGAAGAAGGCCAAGGCCGCTGTTGGCGCGGATCGGCTCTGGGTCGCACCTAGCTGCTCACTTGTGCATTCGCCTGTAACCCTGCAAAACGAACGAAAGCTTGATGAAGAGCTGAAAAGCTGGCTGGCTTTTTCCGACGAGAAACTCACAGAAGTCAGTGAACTCCGGCAACTTCTTGATGAAGTCGGAAGTGTGGAAGCTCTTGAAGCTAACCGTGCCGCCGCTGCTTCCCGAAAGTCCAGCAAGCGCATCCATAATGATGCCGTGAAAAAGCGCCTTGCTGAAGTTAAGCCTAGCGATTTCGACCGCGCCTCTGCCTTTGCCGAACGCCAATCCAAGCAGCGGGCTAAACTCAGTTTGCCAGATTTCCCAACCACGACCATCGGCTCGTTCCCGCAGACCAAAGAAGTGCGTCATGCACGCGCCCAGTGGAAGAAAGGAACCCTAAGTGATGCAGACTACGACCAGTTCATTAAGGAAGAAATTGCTAAATGCGTTGCTTTTCAAGACGAGATCGGCATTGATATGCCTGTTCACGGCGAGTTCGAGCGCAATGACATGGTGGAATACTTTGGCGAAAATCTCGAAGGCTTTGCCTTTACAAGCAACGGCTGGGTGCAGAGCTTTGGTACTCGCTATGTGAAGCCACCGATCGTGTTTGGCGATGTCAGCCGCTCCAAGCCCATGACTGTCTACTGGTCTAAGTATGCTCAAACCCTAACCGATCGACCGATGAAGGGGATGCTCACCGGTCCGGTTACGATCCTCCAGTGGAGCTTCGTGCGCGACGACCAGCCACGCTCCGTCACCACCCATCAGATCGCCCTGGCTATTCGCGATGAAGTGGTGGACTTGGAAACTGCTGGCATCGCTGCCATCCAGATCGATGAACCTGCTTTCCGCGAAGGCTTGCCATTACGCCATAGCGAGTGGGATCACTATCTCGACTGGGCGGTGAAGGGTTTTCACCTCAGTGCCTGCGGTGTGAAGGATGATACCCAAATTCACACTCATATGTGCTACTCCGAGTTCAACGACATCATCGAATTCATCGCAGCCATGGACGCCGACGTCATTACTATTGAGACCTCGCGCTCAAATATGGAGCTGCTTGATGCCTTCGTGGACTTCAAGTATCCAAATGAGATCGGCCCAGGGGTGTATGACATCCACTCGCCACGGGTGCCCCCCACCAATGAAATGAGTAACCTCATGTCAAAAGCGGAAGCCGTGATTCCCCGTAAGAACCTCTGGGTTAACCCGGATTGTGGCCTCAAGACTCGCCAATGGTCGGAAGTGAAGCCTTCGCTCATCAACATGGTCGAGACCGCAACAAAACTTCGTGCTACAGCCTCCAAGTAGCTACTTGTTGCCCCTAAAGTAGTGAAGCTGCGATTTGGGGCAATTTAGCATAATTTCCGAGAATACCCCTATTGTAATCTTTGATTCAATAGGGGATAGCGCTTTTAAAGGGCGGAACCATTTCCGCCCACAGCACCTCATGAATTGGATAAAAAATTGGGTACTCTTCGAGAAGTCGCTTCGCGCCTACGATGCCCATTTTTTTATCTCAACGTTGGTTGAAGACCCGCGCTCTCCTGACAAGGGAGCGTCGCATGGGAAAACCAATCAATAAGAGCGGTTTTTCCAATAGTGTGCTATAGTACTTAAAGGCTGCTGGGCTAGTAGTGTCAGTCTGTGGAGCGCGCCTTTAGACCGGAAAGAGGCTTGACCTTGGAGGCTGGTGCATTGTTAGCGCAGCTCCTCTGCAAGAGGCAGCAGAAAGCCCTAATAGCGCGATGGTTAGGAATCCCGCGCTGTCACGCAAGTGCAGCGTCGGGAGGATGTCAAGAATACTTATTGCTTGAAAAGACAAACTGACTGATCGTCGATTTAACCTGCAAAATTTCTTGCCCGATAAATTTCTTGCCCGATCGAGCATCTTTTAGTTTAGCTCGATCAGTCATTTATCGGGAATTTTTTTAAGGCTTGAGTACGGGGCTTTGAGGTGCGGGATCGATCGTTTTTACTCTAAGCGTGTAATGATTCTATAAATATTTGTGCCAGTCTATCCGCAGAGATGCGATTCAAGGTTACATTGATTCTCAGCAAGAAAGTATTGCTATCAGGTTCTGGCTCTGGAAGATAAACATTTTTCTTTTCCAACGTATCCCTAAACTTATCCAAATCAACATCAGATACATGCAATTTAAAGACATTACTACCATTGGGAATTTTCTCAACCTTGAAAGATGAATTTTTATGGATTAAATCAAAAAAATCATCTGCTAGCTTGATAGCCATTCTCAGTTCATCCATAAATGTATCAAGAAAGTTGAGGGCTATGACCGCAGATGGCCACATTTGAAATATATTACCCCCAAACATTCGCCGTACATGGTATAAATCTTTTGCGAACTCGTTAGAACAGGCTAATATTGCTCCAAAGCCAGCATTGAAATATTTAAACAGTGAAACATAAACTGTATCAAACAAAGAAGCGTACTCCTTTGGCGATATACCAGAAAAAGTCGATGCAATAAATAATCTTGCTCCATCTAAGTGGAGCCTAATACCTTGATCTTTGGCAAAAGTTGAAATTTTCTTCATTTCTTCAAAGTTGAAAATTTCATTGTACTTTCTTCGCACTGGACTTTCAATAGAAATGACACCCACTTCTGTTACAACTTTGCCTGTTTTCGCTTTGTCAATAACTTGCTTCACATCGTCCAAAGTAAATGTAGCTCGATCCGGAGCAAGTGGTATTAAGTTTAATCTGCTGAGGGTTTGTAAACAATCTCCTGAATCATTGTAGATATGACTTTCTTTTTGGACAAGCACTCTTCCTTTATTATTAGCAAGTTCCCGAATTGCGATTTGATTGGATAGCGTTCCTGATGGCATCATAACGGCAGTCTCTTTGCCAAGTAAATCAGCAAATTTGGCTTCAAACTCACTAATAATACCGCCAAGTGAATATACATCACGTTCAATATTTCTGCTTTTTGTAAGCTTATACAGAAGCTGCGAGTATGCAAGTGGAGACATTTCAATCCCATCTGCTGTAAATCGAATTGACTTATCTGAATTAACCAGATCAATATTATCCATTATCTAAATTTACCTCATATATAGAAAAACATGTAAATTTACTCAAAGTATTCTCTTAATACTTTTGTGTAGAACCCCTAAGCGTATCTTTGCAAAGGTGCGGGTTTTTGGTACAGGAGTCAGGAGTCAGGAATGAGAGAAATAAAATAGGGAAAAAAAGTAGAAAAATTCCTCCATCTCCCCACACTTCCCACACTTCCCACACTTCCTACCCTCCCCATCTATAAAAAAATAGATACCAAATGGGTTATATATGTGTTATATCAAATCCGTTTAATTCGGTATTAAAAAAGATTCCATCTTCACCTAGAGCGGAAAGAATTCTGAGTTCTCTTCCCTTCTGAATTCTGGATTGCAGAATTGCTGGATTCTGATTCACTATCTTATTACACCGATGCTACCGGATTTAATATTAAGACTAGTATATGGTTTTGCTTGTATTTATACCAAATTATACTGTTTTAATTCATTTTTGGCAAAAATTTTCAGCCATGAGTGAGCTAATTTAGTAACAATTAATATTCTCCTACCCTTATAGGTTCTATACTTTGGGATAGACCACATCAACCCAATCTCGTGGAGGAATTGATTTAAAATGAGTAGTCTTGCAGTTGCAACTGTTATATCGAACAGCGAAGCGCTTGTTGAACAGCAAATTTTAAGCTTCCAAACGTTCCTTAAGCTTCGAGACCAAGAAGGTAAAGTCTTTGAGGCTGCTTCTGAAATTTACACGAGGCTCAGTAATTATTCTGTGATCGATCAAGCGGCTTCGGAGAAGAGCCACGTTCCGACTGGAAGTTCTTGGATTTTGGAATGCCTACCCGATCAGCAATATCACTGGCATTCGTTTTCAACAGAGGATCGGATGTTATCTGCGCGTCGGGTGTTCTTTATTGCTGATAGAGGTCTGATAATTTCGGTTTTTGAGAACCCTGCGTCTTTTCTACAGCCAAGGCATGAGATCTTTGAGTGTGAGGGGCCAGTGTTTCTTGAGTTTGAATTCTGTGGTAGTCTTGTGCACCGGTTTCGGCCACTGAGTGGCAGACTGTTTGCGCTCTCCATACATCATAAAGATGAATCTGTTTCGGACACGACATTGGGTCAGCAAACCCACATCTTTTCAGGGGAGTCACCTCAAATCACGCAGCGCTTTCATCTAACATTGTGACTTTAACTTTGGCTCTTCTGGATCTAGGGTGGAGCTAATCGGGGGGGCCATTGAAAACATCGGTGTTGGTGTCGCCATCGGAATTGCGATTGGTGCTGCGATTGGAGCGTTTCAACAGAATAGGACATCAAATTGAGGTGGAGCACTTTCATTTCTACAAGAATTGCTGAGTGTCCAAAACCTGGGTTGAGCTTCTCGATCGTCAACCCGACTGTTGAGATAATCTACTGGGCTATATTTATGTTATCGATACAAATAGTTGTCGTATAAATTTCTGTAGTATTTCAGGGAGGCTTGAGGCAGTGGTTCTTAGGTATTATCCTTAGGTTACTGCTTTACGATGTCTAAGAACCCAATTGCAATTACAAATCGTCAAGAGATCGATAAACTGGTGATTTTGGAACAGTCCATTCCCTAGAGACTGGCGATGAAGGTTGAATGCTTCTCAAAATGGAATAGTATGGACTTAGTAAACATAAATCTGACTGATGTATTTTATGAGATTGAATGACTGTCACAATTTTCAGGATTTCCGAAAATTAGCGAAACGCCGACTACCAGGACCAATTTTCAATTACATCGATGGAGCGGCCGATGATGAACAGACCTATCGGCGTAACACTGAAGCCTATGGAGACTGCGATCTTATTCCGAACGTGCTTGTCGGTGTGGAAAATGTGGATATGTCAGTTGAGGTGATGGGGCAAAAACTAGATATGCCTATCTACTGTGCCCCGACAGCATTGCAACGCCTTTTTCATCACGAAGGAGAGCGTGCGGTTGCGAGGGCTGCTGCAGAATATGGCACGATGTTTGGGGTGTCTTCACTGGCGACAGTAACCGTTGAAGAAATCTCAAAAATAGCAAACACGCCGAAGATGTTTCAGTTCTACTTCCATAAAGATCGCGGCTTGAATGATGCGTTGCTTGAACGCGCACGAGCAGCGGACTTTAATGTTTTAGCATTAACCGTCGATACCATTACTGGTGGTAATCGCGAACGCGATCAGCGTACAGGATTTACTTCGCCACCAAAATTAACGCTTGACTCCTTAATGAGTTTTGCGACGCACCCAGCATGGGCTTGGAACTTTTTGACAAAAGAAAAGTTCGATATGCCACATTTGTCTGGCTATGTCTCGCAGGGAACGAACTTAGCAGTCTCTGTTGGTGATTACTTCTCAACGATGCTAGATCAATCCATGAATTGGAATGATGCTGAAAAACTCTGCTCGCAGTGGAATGGGCAGTTTGCACTGAAAGGGATAATGAGTGTGGAAGATGCCAAGCGTGCTGTTGATATTGGTTGTACGGGTATTATGGTTTCTAACCACGGCGGCCGTCAGCTCGATGGTTGCCGTAGCCCCTTCGATCAACTCGCAGAAATTTGTGATGCTGTTGGGGATAAAATTGATGTCATTTGCGAAGGTGGTATTCAGCGCGGTACCCATGTGCTTAAGGCGCTATCTGTTGGAGCTAAAGCATGTTCAGGTGGGCGATTCTATCTTTTTGCATTGGCCGCTGCTGGGCAAGCAGGAGTTGAGCGTGTTTTAGGTAATATGCGCACTGAGATTGAGCGTGATATGAAATTGATGGGAGTGACCAAGCTCGATCAATTGAGTAGAGAGAATCTACGCTTTCATCACTCACGATGAAGCGGAGTAGGGTGGACAAGGTCTAATGAAAGAATTGAGAATTTTCCGACCTAGGCTTGCCCACCCTACAAATCTACCGAGAAAGAGCTGTATTCCCAACAATCGATCGGCAATGGGGTCGCGCTTAAATCCAGGCGACCTCTAATTTTTCTTGCTAATTGCTAGGCATCTGCATAGCTCTTTTAGCCGAAATTTCAACTGGATTGGCTTTCATGCATAGAGGTCTCTAATGAGTCAAACAAACGATGGATCGAATTGGCATCAAGATTTTATTGCCAGTAATTTGCTGGTCATTGGCTATAATGCTTGGGCAGGTCATCTCAGTCAGAAGCGCGGCGCGATTATTTGTAGCACAAATTCTCCGATTGGCGGAGAATCATTCAAAACCCATTTTTCGGACGTTCTCGCCTTGTGCCGTTCTTGAATGCCTGTTTAGCTGCTCCTGACACTGCAATTTTGCACCATCACTTTATGATTGCTCACATCTTGGAAGTTGTCGATAATTATTATCCAACAACAGAGGTTGTATTGTTGCTGGAGTATGAGCGATCAAGCAACGTTCTTTTACTTGAAAAACCTACCCATTACACCCCGTCAATGCTACGAGCAAGTACTTAATACTTGGGATGAATTCCAGCCAGGAGTTAGTGCTTGGCAAGATGAACAACTCCAACAATATGAAGGTGCTGTAGATTTGGATAGAGGTTTTTTACCGAGAAGCAATCATGATGGTTGGGGTTGAAGTCAATTTACAATTGTGTTGGGTTGGGAGCATCACCATACACTGTTTTCGGGTCAAAGGTTTTCTCCGTTTCGGTAAATATTAACTGAATTGGTTCCTGGGAATCAATAGCACTTTTTCCCGTAGGAATACAGCGATAAAAACAAGAACGATAACCCACGTGACAACTAGCTCCCGAACCAGCTACTTTAACCTGCATCCACAGACAATCTTGGTCGTCATCAATAGCTAACTGCTGTACTTTTTGCACCAGTCCACTAGATTGACCTTTATGCCATAGCTGCTGACGACTGCGACTGTAATAATGAGCTTCTCCCGTTTCAATGGTTTTAACTAACGCCTCTTCGTTCATATAGCCATGCATCAGCACTTCACCAGTGTTGACATCTGTGGTAACTACTGGAATCAAACCATTGGCATCAAATTTGGGCGCAAGTAACAAACCTTCCTCAACCTGTTCTACGGAAGTGCGGGCGGTAAATAGGGAATTCATATTAGCTAAATTTTGTAATGAATGATAATCATTATTACATACAAAGCAGTGTTTAATTGGCGTTGCTGAAATGTAATGATAAATGTTGTAGAATTCAGAACATGATATGTCCGAAATGCCACTCTACCCACACCAGGGAAATGGCCAAAGACGTGGCCAAAAGTTTTTCCAATGTGGAATATGTGGTCGTCAATTCGTTGAATCCCCTAAGAGTCAACCCTATTCACCACAGATGAAAGAACTTCGTCTTCTGCTGCACTATCTAAGATTTCAAACTCTTCCTACATAAGCATAGATCATTACTAATCAGCAACGCCATTTAATTTACCTAGAAACGTTGGCAGTCAGGCGATTGAGCAGTTGATTTAAATAGTCGGGCAGATGGGAATATTGATGGGGTTCATTCAAGTCTTGGCAATCTGTATTAAACTCGCAGTCTGGTAAAATTTTTCCCGTGTTGCCATTGACAAAAACATTCCAATATTTACCTATTAAACCGACAATACTAATGTTAATCATCCACTCATTATTATCAAAACAGGTTGCACCTACAACCTCAAACAAGTGACGATGTTCTGGAGATACTTCCAGATTGGACAAAAGATAATCTAGGGCTGTTTGTTTGATATTAGTTAATTCTAACATACAGGTGGAATCTTCAAGTATTTACATAGCTAGTAAGGTTAACTTTCAGCCTATCACAGAGAAAGCGATCGCTCAAAATTGGTCTTGCTTCCTCGCGGCTATAAATTTCTAATACTGCTTCGGGTAGAGCTTCAAATCAAAAATTGATTCATGATTAGCTTTCCATTGATATTTCATAAAGGTATTTAAAAAGAGCAAAAATTATTAGACTTGTCGCTTTAANCTTGAAGAAGGAGACAGGAGACAGGAGACAGGAGACAGGAGGAAAATTACATGGGGATTCTAACCCCAAGTAATTTTGAACACCGTGTAGACGGTGGGGTATTAAACCCACAAAGAAAATGATAAAACAGATAATCCCAGATTTTTATAGATTATACCAGATTTTAGCCAACAGTTACAAGCCCCCCAATCGCTCAGAAGGTGTATCGGGATCGTTATCAGAGTCAGTAAAATTAACATTGCCGAATAAAGCATCAAAAGACCCATCTTGATTGGTGTCCACTCCAGTCAGTGCAGCAAATCCACTGTAGACAGAGCGATCGCCAGAAGTCACTGCTCCTAACGAACCGATAACCGTCGCCTCTCCTGTGTCAGGATTAAAGTTAATTAAGCTATCAGTATCAAGTCCACACCGTAAAGTTGATTTTCGACCGAACCAAGGCTAATAATAAAAGGTTATGCTGTTCCTAGTGCTGAACCTCGTGCTTCGTCGATCGCATCTCCGACCGCCGTTGCAGTTCCCTTGGGAGTTGCCATCCCCGTAGTCAAATCAAGGGCATGAATTTGCTGTGTGTTGAAGTTGCTATCAAAGGGGATGAGAAATCCACGCTGATCATCGAGAATGTCAAAACTGGTACTAAAGAGTCCATTTGCACTACCAATCGGCGTTAAATTAGCCGTCAATGGATCGATCTCTACCAATTGTCCTCCGGACGCAAAACCAAGCAACCGTTGATCCAGCGTTCCGGCAAGGGCTGAAGGAAGACCGGTTGTTTCAGGGGATACTGGCGTAGCTATCCCCGTACTAGAGTCAATGGCATAGATAAAGTTTTCTCGAAGATCATCATGAACATCGGGGACAGCAGGGATTAAACGCTGTCCTGAAGCATAAATTGTGGCAGCTTGAGCTTGACCAACTGATAAAAGTAATCCGAACGCCATGAGGACACACTCACTGGCTGTCCGTTTGCTAAAAATGTGATTCATCACTGTTTAACCTCTTCTAGTCAAACCTTTACATTTTCCTAGTCCCATCAGTGAAACCAATCCTAGTCCTAAAAGGCTTGTCGGTTCAGGGACTTGACTGGCAATCATCCGTTGTCCGAATTCATCCCCTGCTGCTGGGTCGTCTAACAATTGGGCGGTCGTTCGGGTGAAAAATGCCACATCTAAATGACGGCGAAAACCAATTTCTAAATCGGGAAAATCATTGCCAAAGTCGGTTAAATGAACGTGAGGAATAGCAAAACCATCTGACCCGATGGGTGCGGCTGACCAAAAATTTAACCCATCAGCCAACCTATTAGCTGGATCAATTAACACATACTCCCCAATATCAATACCATTGGGTTCGTCAAAAAAGCCATCCTGTAAGATCGTCCCCGTTGTTGTGTCGAAATTAAAATTAAAGTCGGGATAGGTCAAATGATTATCGATAAATTCTTGGATGAGATTGCCCTCTGGGTCAAAAAAGGCAATGTCAAAGGATTCAAGGTCATCCTTTCTAACAATGCCATTGTCATAATCTTTTGTCTCATCATAGCTAAATGAACCCTCAGCCCGATAACCAAGGATTTGCCCAGTCCATGACAGTTGGAAGGTTACAGCTTGGGCTGGACTGTCTGCCAAGAACACTAGACTTGTCACAACTCCAAAGACTGATACCGTAATACTTTGCCGAAAATTGAACACCTTGTTTTCTCCCAAACAAAAAAATTAGAATAATAATCATTCTCATTTTATACCTAAAAATTATGATTGTTTGAACTATTTTTTTTAAAAAAATCTAAAGCTTGGTAGTGCATCCAGAGACAATCTTGGTCATCATAAATTGTTAACTGCGCTACTTTTTGCACAAGTCCACTGGATTGATCTTTATGCCATAGTTGCTGACGACTGCGACTGTAATAGTGAGCTTCTCCCGTTTCAATGGTTTTAACTAAAGCCTCTTCGTTCATATAAGCGTGCATCAGCACTTCACCCGTGTTGACATCGGTGGTAACGACTGGAATCAAACCATTGCAGTCGAATTTGGGAGCAAGGAACAAACCTTCTTCTACTTGTTCTACTGAAGTTCTGTCAGTAAATAGGGGATTCATAGTGGCTCAACTTTTCAATTTTGATCATCATTATCCTATAAAAGGAATTCCCTTTCGCTAATTAACAGTCCACCCCAAGCAAGTAATATCATGTCCGGTTGAACAGTGATAAATAAATAACTACGGAGTCCTCAGGAGTCAGGAGTCAACCCACCCCTCGCCCTAACCCCTCCCAGGAGGGGAAGTCAGGAGTCAGGAGGGAAGAAAGAAGAAGGAAGAAAAGGTGCAAACGGTTTCTCAAAACTAATCCCAATACATCTACCACAATGTGACGTTTTCTCCCTTTCACTTTTTTCAAGCCATCCACACCTCGTTCAGGACCTCTGCTTGGTGCGCGTTCCCTAGGCGAGGAAACCTCGCCGGGGTCGCATCCGCTTTTTGATGTCCCTCCACAGATTGACTGTCAATCAGTCCCCAAGTTTGGGAATGATTTCGCCCTTCTTTTGTCCTCACTTTTGCTATCAGTCTCTCATTAATTTCTTCCCACAGATGCGTTTTAACCCAGCGACGATAGTAGCCGTATACCGTTTACCAGCAGGGGAAATCATGGGGTAATGCTCTCCATTTTATCCCATTATCAACCCAATAGAAAATTGCGTTCACAATTTCCCGCAAGTCTACTAAGCGAGGACTTCCTATCGAATTAGGGGGTGGCAAGAAATCGAAGATTTCTTGCCATTCTGAGTCAGTTATATCATGTCCGGTAGCATCGGAGCGTGTATAAAATTAAGGTGACAATAGGATAAAACCTTCTGCCTCCTGCCTCCAGCATAGCTGCCTTCCTTCCAGCAAAGTCTAATTATTCAACCGGACATGATATTAAATCAGTGGGATACGCCTTTCGGTTCGTACTTTTTTTGTGAGATTGGACTTGATTTTTGACTTGATCCTTGTTTTCTCTGTTCCTGCTGATTTGCTTGAAATTTTTTGACAAACACCTTCTCAGTTACTTTTTCACATTAATACAGTTTTGTGGCGTATCTTGGCCACTGACTATAAAATTTTGGCAAGTCATTATCAGCTGGTTGTTCTGTCCTAAAGTGTAACCAATGAGAGCTACAAAGAGAAAAATTCCGACGAGACCAATAATCAATCTACGTTTAAGAAGAAGAATCTGCGGATTGGTAAAACGGAAAAAGACATAGACTACATAGGGTAAAGAAATAGTAAGCGCCAGAATAGCTACTATATGAATCCAGAGATCATGTATTTGTCCAATTTCTGATGGGTCATCAATAATTTTAAGGATCAGCCAGATAGTTGGTAAGGAGAGTATGAAATACCCCCACGACTTTTGGCCAGGCAGAATGTTCTTTTGTACGACTATAGTTATTAAAAGAATACTCAAGGAAAATAGCCATATTGATAGAATATGTCCCAGGAAAATAACTCCGAAAGCACCAAAATTAAAACTAAGATCCCAAGCATAGTACACAAGTCCAAGGATCGGACCAACTAAAGTAGTTATTTTGCTTTTTGATATTTCTTGCTCTGTGTTCATATCGCTTACTTTGAGTCTGTTTTTGTAGAGTCGAAATGGCGTTGGAGAATGCGTAATGTTTAGGCAGGAACTGGCACAGTTTTAAATCTCATAATGTACGAGTAAACGAATCGAATACTTTAACATTGTCAAAGACTTAGAATAGCAGAGAGTTTTTCGATGAAGTCTAGCTAAATAATATCTTAGACGAGTATTTTCTCCTTCAACGCGGGTCATATAAGTTTTGCTAACTTGATGGTCTTCTGGTTCAATATATTTGGGTACACGGGATAGCCATCAGTAACGTACCAAAAACTGTGCCAAAACTGGATGATTTGCCATAATTTTTCAAAGGTCTGACTCGAGCGATAATGCTCCGCATCGCTATCGCGAACGCCAATTTCCCAAAGAATAATTCGCGGTCGCGTCCATGCCTTTATTCCAATACTAATTCACCGCCATACCATTGACATTTGTATTCTAGCTCCACTTTTCAAGTTTCGCCACTCTTTGGAGTTATTCTTTATTTTTTTATTTTTTATTTAAACATCTTATATAGAATCCGGTTATACAGTAATTGCAAAATTACTTTCTCTTAATACAGATGTTCTACTGAATACAAATTTAAAAATTCATGCTATTTCAATCTTTTCTTTATCCTGACTCCTGAGGACTGACTCCTGACTCCTAGAGCGATACGATAACTAATTACCCGGATTCTATATTAAAGGTATCTGAAGGATATTGAACTTGTGCGATCGCACTGTCAATACTGGCAATCATTCCTAAAATTGCCAAGAACCCAGAATAGATGATTTGCTTCATGATTACTGTCTTCCTTGCCTTCACATAAAGCTCTAGTTTAGCCGATCGCTTACTCGCAGCAGGAAAAGAAAATTACGCGATCTGGGTACTCAATGCCCCTTTACCGGAAGGCTATATTGAACTTAGACTTTTACCCAATTATTAACACTCCACCCCAAGCAAGTAATAAAGAAAAAACTACCGCAGCGATCGCCTGTCTACTTAACAGCAATAAGGCAAATCGAAGAGACTGTTCTCGCGTAATAGTTAACAGAGTAACTAAACAAGGTAGCAATACTCCTGCTATATACACCCCAGTCAAAATCTGCAATGGAGTTAACATAGCCAAGGTTTCTGGTTCGGCAAATAATAGCAGTCCATCTTTGCGAATAGAAGCTAAAATAATAGGCAATGAGGCGACCGGGGGTAAATTAAACCATCCCATTAAAGGATTGATAATATTGGCTAAAGTTGCGATCGCTCCTAACCAATTCAACACAGAAGCAATAACAGTAATAACTAAAAATATCGGAATTGCATTGAACAAAAATTGATCAATAGTTGACTTAGCTTCGCGCCAAATTACTGACCAACGAGGAAATTCTAAAAATGCTCTTCCTTCGATTACTAGGGGATTATGATTCGATTTAGCTGTAGGGGAAGAAATCATGTAGGTATATATCAAGGTGGTTGCGGTTAGATACAGCAGGTAAGGAATTATCAAGTAAGGTAATTTAGCAGCACTAAACACCCCTAAAGTTGCGCCCAACTGATAAGAACAAGCCGCTCCAAAAGCGATCGCCGAAATACAAGTTCCTCTAGAACAACTAGAACAAGCACGGGTACTAATCACCCCAGGAACATTACACCCCATACCCATAATTACTCGCACTAAATCCCGTCCCGATAACCCAAACGGACGGAGTAAAGGATTGAGAGCAATAGTAATTCGTTCTATTAACCCACTAGCTTTATATGCGCCCAAGAATAGGGCATAGAGAATTACTGTGGGCATCGCCCAAATAAACAGCAACGGACTCATAGTTATCAGTCCATACTGTCCTATGAGTATTTCTCTTAACCAGATTGGGAGTTGGGATAAAGGTTGAATAATGGGAGCTATAGCATTTTGGACTATAGGATCTGCTAAAGTCGCAAAGGAGTTAGCACCCCATACAGCAATAATAGCAGGAATAAGTAATAGGGCGATCGCCAATAACCAGCCTAGTCGAGGATGTTCTAACAGCGTTGGTTGGGGTTGAATATACCAGCCAGCTCTTGTAGGAATCCATTGCGCGGGAAAAGGATTAGGTTCTTGCAGAGAAGCCAAAATATAGTCTTTTTGTTTTATTCTCAGGTGGCGAGCATCTACAGTGACAATGCTCAGGTTAGAAGTTTCCGTCCATTGCCGAACCACTTGTTGAGTATGAACCGTGGGTAATACCTTATCCCAGAAAGTAATTACCAGAATGCCCCGTTTATCTGCTACTAAAGGCAGTAGATCTGCTAAATCTCGATCAACGTCGGTTGCCTTGACTATCAATAGCACGGTGTCATTTTCTTGTAGCTGTCTTAAAGCTTTCTTAGTAGTTACACTATCGGAATGATAGAGAATTCCAGGGGTATCAATAAAGGTATAGGCTTCAGATTGATAAGTGTCACAAGTCACTGTAGAACCGCGAAAATTCGCACTATAGGGAGTCTGTCCTGTAAGAGATGCAATCAGTTGGGACTTGCCGGTACTCTCTTTCCCAATGACCACAATACAATCGCGCTCTAATTTTGACGGCGTAAAAATATTCATTCTTGAATCAACACTATATGGTAATAATAATCATTGTAAAATACAAATAACAAAGTTATTTATTCTCTCATGGAAAATCAAGAACAAGCTGTTGTCTTCGACGAAGAACGCGCCGCTACTTATGACGAAAGATTTGCTAAACTCCCCCCATTGCGGGACACACTTCATTTATTGACCCGCCTGGTTCTTGCCGATCTTCCGGTCAATGGGCGGATTCTTTGTATCGGTGTTGGTTTCGCCCTCAAGGATATTTAGTTAGTGCGGATTTAGCGTCTGATATGTCCACTTCGTCCTATTTCCATTGATATCATGTCC